>JAYUQE010000291.1:0-10835 GCA_043756905.1 Burkholderiales bacterium
CCAGCCAGTATTGACCCTGAGCCGCGTGTCATGCATGCGCGGCCCCAGGCATCAACTGCGCGTATCCGGCACCGGCCTTTGCCCCTGCCCCTTCGGGCAATGCCGCCAGCCGCCGCGCAGGCTGGCGTGGTAGTCGAGCGTCTGCGCGCCCGCTTTCACCGTCACCTTCCAGCCCGGCACCAGCGCCTGCGTGTACAGGCGGCCGGGCTCGGGGCAGCCCAGGCTGCCGTCGGGCCAGGTCACGCTTTGCGGCGCGGCGGTATGTATGTCGGCCAGCGGCACGCCTGCACGCTTGGCGGCGTCTTGGCGGATGGCTTCGAGCATCTCGGGCAGGGCGGTGTTCATGGCGGGTGCGGCGGGTCGCATTGCGGGCATGGATGCGGGCGTAAGGGCGGGCGCGGGTGTTGGCGTGGCAGTTGTGGCCGGCGCCGTGGCCGCGCCCGATGCCGCGCAGCCTGCCGCCAGCCACAGCATGCAGCAGGCGACGGCATTCAACGCGGGCTTGCTGATCATCTTCATCACGAATGATCAGCGCCGCCGCCCGCCGAGCAACGAGCCGAGCACGCCGCGGATGATTTCGCGCCCCACGCTGGAGCCGATGCTGCGCACCGCCGAGCGCGCCGCGGCTTCGGCCAGGCCTTCATGGCGGCCGCCGCGCGGGCCGGTGCGGCCCAGCAGCACGTCTTTCAGGCTGCCGAACAGGCCGCCACCGCCGTCGCCCGCGGCGGGTGGCGTGGTGCCGCCGCCGATGGGGGTGGGCAGGGCCGTGGGTGGCGCGGCGCCGCCGGCATTGCCACTGGCGGCGTCGGCGCTGGCCAGCACGCGCCCCTTGAGCCGTTCATGGGCCGAATCGCGATCCACGGTTTTTTCGTACACGCCCGCCACCAGCGAGCCTTTGATCAGCGCCTGCCTTTGTTCGGGCGCAATCAGCCCGATCTGGCTGCCCGGCGGCAGCACGTACACGCGCTCAGTGATGCTGGGTCGGCCCTTGGCATCGAGCAGGCTCACCAGCGCCTCGCCCACGGCCAGCTCGGTGATCGCGGCTTCGATGTCGAGCCCCGGCTTGGGCCTCATGGTTTCGGCGGTGGCCTTCACGGCCTTCTGGTCGCGCGGGGTGAAGGCGCGCAGGGCGTGCTGCACGCGGTTGCCCAACTGGGCCAGCACCGAATCGGGAATGTCCAGCGGGTTTTGCGTCACGAAGTAAACGCCCACGCCTTTGCTGCGCACCAGCCGCACCACGAGTTCAATGCGCTCGACGAGTGCAGACGGCGCGTCCTTGAACAGCAGGTGGGCTTCGTCGAAGAAGAACACCAGCTTGGGTTTTTCCAGGTCGCCGACTTCAGGTAACGTTTCAAATAACTCGCTCAGCAGCCACAGCAGGAAGGTGGCGTATAGGCGCGGCGCGTTCATCAGCTTGTCGGCAGCCAGGATGTTGATGACACCGTGGCCATCAACGGTCTGCATGAAGTCAGCGATGTCGAGCATCGGCTCGCCGAAGAACTTGTCGCCGCCCTGTTCTTCGATCTGCATCAAGCCGCGCTGGATGGCGCCCACGCTGGCCGCACTGATGTTGCCGTATTCGGTGGTGAACTGCGCGCCGTTGTCGCCGACGTACTGGAGCATGGCGCGCAGGTCTTTCATGTCCAGCAGCGCCAGGCCGCGGTCGTCCGCGATCTTGAACACGAGTTGCAACACGCCTTGTTGCACTTCATTCAGCGCCAGCATGCGCGCCAGCAGCAGCGGGCCCATGTCGGTGACGGTGGCGCGCACCGGGTGACCTTGCTCGCCAAACACGTCCCATAGCGTGGCCGGGCAGGCGCGCGGCTCGGGCGCGGGCAAGTCGCGGTCTTTCAGCACCGCGGCCAGTTTTTCGCTGATGCGCGCGGGCTGGGTGATGCCGGTCAGGTCGCCCTTCACGTCGGCCATGAACACCGGCACGCCGATGCGGCTGAAGTTCTCGGCCAGGGTTTGCAGGGTCACGGTCTTGCCAGTGCCGGTGGCACCTGTAACAAGGCCGTGGCGGTTGGCCATGGCCGGCAGCATCAGGCATTCGGTGGCGCCATGCCGGGCAACAAGAAAGGGTTCAGCCATGAGAGATGCCTTGATTTGAGCGAATAAAATCGCAGTCTATTCCCAACCTCAAACAAGCCGGCCCCGTAACCATCGGCGCGCCGCGGGAGCGCAGAACACATGGCTGGGCATTCCAAATGGGCCAACATCCAGCACCGCAAGGGCCGGCAGGATGAAAAACGCGGCAAGGTCTGGACGCGCGTGATCCGCGAAATCACCGTTGCCGCGCGCCAGGGCGGGGGCGACCTGGGCATGAACCCGCGCCTGCGCCTGGCGGTTGAAAAGGCCAAGGCCAGCAACATGCCGGCCGACACCATCAAGAAGAACATCGACAAGGCCACCGGCGCGCTGGAAGGCGTGTCGTATGAAGAGATCCGTTATGAAGGCTACGGCATCGGCGGGGCGGCCATCATCGTTGACTGCATGACCGATAACCGCGTGCGCACCGTGGCCGAGGTGCGCCACGCCTTCAGCAAGTACGGCGGCAACATGGGCACCGAAGGCTCGGTGGCGTTCCAGTTCAAGCACTGCGGCCAGCTCATCTTCGCCCCGGGCACGAATGAAGACCAGGTGATGGAAGCCGCGCTCGAAGCGGGTGCGCAAGACGTGGTCACGGGTGAAGACGGTTCGATTGAAGTGCTGACTGCTGCACCCGATTTCGAAGCCGTGAAAGACGCACTGGCCAAGGCCGGCCTCACACCGGCCGTGGCCGAGGTGACGATGCGCGCCGAGAACACCATCGAGCTGGCGGGTGAAGACGCCACGCGCATGCAAAAGCTGCTGGATGTGATCGAAGACCTCGACGACGTTCAGGCCGTCTATCACAACGCCGAATTGGATGAATGAGGTGCGAATGAAAGTCCTCGTCATCGGCAGCGGCGGGCGCGAACATGCGCTGGCCTGGAAGCTGGCGCAAAGCCCCAAGGTGCAGCGCGTGTTCGTGGCGCCCGGCAACGGCGGCACGGCCAGCGAGCCGCGCCTTGTCAACCTGCCCATCACGGCCACGGCCGATCTAGTGAAGTTTGCCCAGGCCGAGCAGGTTGACCTCACCGTGGTGGGCCCCGAAGCGGCGCTGGCGGCCGGTGTGGTCGATGAATTCCGCGCCCGCAAGCTGCGCATCGTGGGCCCCACGCGCGCGGCAGCCCAGCTTGAAAGCTCCAAGGCCTTTGCCAAGGCCTTCATGCAGCGCCACCACATTCCCACCGCTGCCCACGAAGTGTTCACCGATGCCGCCGCCGCCAAGGCCTATGTGGTGGCGCGTGGCGCGCCCATCGTCATCAAGGCCGATGGCCTGGCCGCGGGCAAAGGCGTGGTGGTGGCCGCCGGCCTGGCGCAAGCGCACCAGGCCATCGACGACATGCTCGGCGCCAACAGCCTGGGCGTGCAGCACAACGCCGACGGTGCGCGCGTGGTGATTGAAGATTTTTTGCCCGGCGAAGAGGCCAGCTTCATCGTGCTGTGTGACGGCCACAACGTGCTGCCGCTGGCCACAAGCCAGGACCACAAACGCCTGCTGGACGGCGACGCCGGCCCGAACACCGGCGGCATGGGCGCCTATTCGCCCGCGCCCGTGGTCACGCCCAATGTGCATGCGCGGGTGATGCACGAAATCATCCTGCCCGCGGTGGCCGGCATGGCCGATGAAGGCATGCCCTTCACCGGTTTTTTGTATGCCGGCCTGATGATCGACGCCCACGGCCAGCCGCGCACGGTCGAATTCAACGCCCGCCTGGGCGACCCCGAAACCCAGCCCATTTTGATGCGCTTGAAGAGCGATTTTTTTGATGTGCTGTGGGCCGCCACCGAAGGCAAGCTCGACCAGGTTGAGCTGCAATGGGACCGCCGCGTCGCGCTGGGTGTGGTGCTGGCCGCGCACGGCTACCCGGCGGCACCGCGCCAGGGCGATGTGCTCAGCGGCCTGCCTACTGTGCAGGGCGACGAGCTGCATGTCTTTCACGCCGGCACCGCGCTGCAAGAAGGCCGCTTGCACAGCAGTGGCGGGCGGGTGTTGTGCGTCACCGCCCTGGGCGATACCACGCGGCTGGCGCAGCAGCGCGCGTACGCCGCCTTGCGCAACATCCAGCTTGACGGGGCGCAGTACCGGCGCGACATCGGCCACCATGCCGTCAAGCGCTGAGCCCACGCCGCGCGAGTTGCCTGAACGCAGCGTGCACTTCCAGGGCAGCAAGGTGGCAGCGCTGGCATTGAAGGCGCTGGGCTGGGAGCTGTGTTTCAACGGCCTGCCTGGGCGCCAGGGCGTGTTGGTGATTTACCCGCACACCTCGAACTGGGACTTCATCATCGGCATCCTGGCCAAATGGGCCATCGGCATTCCGGTGGTGCTGTGGGGCAAGGACAGCCTGTTTCGCATCCCCCTGTTCGGCCGCTTCCTGCGCGCGCAGGGCGGCGTGCCGGTGGTGCGCCACACGCCGCAGGGCGCGGTGGAGCAGATGATCGAGCAGATGAAAAATGCCTGTGCAACGGGCAGTTATATGTGGCTGGCCCTGGCGCCCGAGGGCACGCGCCGGCGCACGGCGGGCTGGCGCAGTGGCTTCTATCGCGTGGCCGTGGCCTGCGGCGTGCCGGTGGGCCTGGTGTTTCTTGACTTCGGCCGCAAGCGCGTGGGCATGGACAGTTTTTGGCAGATGAGCGGCCGGCCTGCTGCCGACATGCAGCTCATGGCATCGCGCCTGGCCGGCGTGCAAGGCATGCGGCCGCAGGCGGCGGCGCCGGTGGCCTGGTTGGGCGCATGAACATCCCTGTCGTGCGCACCTACTTGCTTGGGTTGCAGGAAAGCATCGTGGCGGCCTTGGAAGCCGAGGATGGCCAGCCATTTCTGAGCGACGGCTGGCAACGCCCCGCCGGCGGCGCATTGCAAGGCGACGGCCTGACGCGCCTGGTCGAGCAAGGCCAGGTGTTCGAACGCGGCGGCTGCAATTTTTCGCATGTGCAAGGCGCCAGCCTGCCGCCTTCGGCCACGCAGCAGCGGCCTGAATTGGCCGGCGCACCGTTTGAAGCCCTGGGCGTGTCACTCGTGCTGCACCCGCTCAACCCCTATGTGCCCACGGTGCACATGAATGTGCGCTGCTTTGCCGCACTGCCGACCGCGCGCGCGCCGGTGTGCTGGTTTGGCGGCGGCATGGACCTGACGCCTTATTACGGCTTTGAAGACGACGCGCGGCACTTCCACCGCACCTGCCGCCAGGCTGTGCAACTTAACGGTACAGATCACTATTCACGCTTCAAGGCCTGGTGCGACGAGTACTTCTTTCTCAAACACCGCAACGAGCCGCGCGGCGTGGGCGGCATCTTCTTCGACGATTTTTCGGCGGAAGACTTCGACACCGGTTTGGCCATGATCCAGCAGGTAGGCGATGCCTTCCTGGGCGCCTACCTGCCCATCGTGCAGCGCCGCCGGGCCTTGGCCTATGGCGAACGCGAGCGCGACTTTCAGGCCTATCGAAGGGGCCGTTATGTCGAGTTCAACCTGGTGTTCGACCGCGGCACCCACTTCGGCTTGCAATCGGGCGGGCGCACTGAAAGCATCCTCATGTCCATGCCGCCCATCGTGAAGTGGCGCTATGCCTGGCAGCCCCAGGCCGGTAGCGAAGAAGCGCGGCTGTACAGCGACTTTCTACGCCCGCGGGATTGGCTGGGTGACGCTTGAACGCCACCGCGCCGCCACGCATCGGCCTGCTCGGCGGTAGCTTCGACCCGCCGCATCGGGCCCACCTGGCATTGGCTGAAGTTGCGCTGCAAACCTTGGCGCTGAGCCGCGTGCACTGGCTGGTGGCCGCCGCGCCGTGGCAAAAGGCCGGCCGCGTGGTGGCCAGCGCCGAGCAACGCCTGGCAATGGTGGCGCTGCTGATTGAAGGCCGGCCGGCCATGCAGGCCGATGCCCGCGAACTGCAACGCGCTGGCCAGACCTTCACCATCGACAGCGTGCTTGAACTTCGCGCGCAAGCGCCCAACGCCGAGCTGTTTCTCATCATCGGCCAAGACCAGTACGCGAGTTTTCACACCTGGGTGCGGCATGAAGAATTGCTGCGCAACGTGACCCTGGCCGTGGCGGCCCGCGCCGGCCAGGCACCGCGTGCGCCGGCTTCGTTGCCACCGCACCGCATGCACAGCTTGCCCCTGCCCGAATGGCCCATCAGCTCCACGCTCGTGCGCGAGCGCGCCGCGCACGGCGAAGACCTGGCGCCGTGGGTGGGCTCGGCGGTGGCACACTACATTTCCCAACAGCGCCTGTATCAGGCGACATCACGGAGTTGAATGGACATTCGCAAACTGCAACGCGCCATCGTCGATGGGCTGGAAGACGTCAAGGCGCAGCAAATCGTCATCTTCAACACCGAGCACCTGTCGCCGCTGTTCGAGCGCGTGATCGTGGCCTCGGGCACCAGCAACCGGCAGACCAAGGCGCTGGCCAGCAGCGTCATCACCACCGTGAAGAAGCGCGGCCTGCAAGTGCTGCGCACCGAGGGCCAGGACAACGGTGAATGGATCATCGTCGACTGCGGCGCCGCGGTGGTGCACATCATGCAGCCCACCATCCGCGAGTACTACCACCTCGAGGAGCTATGGGGTGGCAAGAAGGTGGCCATGAAGATGGGCGACACCAGCTCGGCGCTGCCCAAGGCCGAAGAACCCGCGTCTGGGCACATGACGGCGCGGCGTGCGCTGGCCAAGGCCAAGGCCACGCCGGCGCCGCGCAAGGCCGTGGCCAAGAAGCCCGCGGCGCCCAGGGTGGTGGCCCAGGCTCCGGCACGCAAAACACCAGCGCGCAAATCGCCGGCTGGTAAATCACCGGCTGGCAAAGCGCCGGCTGGCAAGGCCGTTGCGCGCAAGAGCCCGGCCCGCAAGTCAGGCAGCGCCAAGACGCCCGGCGCCAAGCGCGCGCCAGCGCGGCCGCGCCGACCCGGGGCGCGTTGAATGCGCCTGCTGGTGCTGGCCGTGGGCCAGCGCATGCCGGCCTGGGCCAGCGCGGCGTGGGCCGAATTTGCCCGCCGCATGCCGCCCGAAGCGCGGCTGGAGCTGCGCGAAATCAAGACCGAGCCGCGCAGCAGCGGCCGCACCGCAGCCCAGTGCATGGCCTTGGAACGCGGCCGCATCGAGGCACAGATCCCTCGCGGCGCCTGGCGCGTGGTGTTGGACGAAAGAGGCAGCGCGCACAGCACCGCGCAACTGGCCGAACGGCTGCGCCACTGGGCCGGCCTGGGCAGCGACGTGGTGTGCCTGATCGGCGGCCCCGACGGGCTGGACCCGGCCTTGAAGGACAGCGCCAACGAGCGCCTGCGCCTGTCTGACCTGACGCTGCCGCACGCCCTGGCCCGCGTGGTCCTCGCCGAGGCCTTGTACCGGGCCTGGACGGTGACCATTGGCCACCCCTATCATCGTGAATAAGCATTAACGGATGAAGCCGCACGCCTTCACGCACGCCTTCATCTACCTTGCCTCGCAAAGCCCGCGCCGCGCGCAACTGCTGGCGCAGATCGGCGTGCGCCATGAGTTGCTGTTGCCCGATGACAGCGAAGACGCTGAAGCGCTTGAAACCGCGCTGGCCGGTGAATTGCCGCTGGCCTATGTGCAGCGCGTGACGCTGCTCAAGCTGCATGCCGCCGTGGCCCGCGCCAAGCGCCGCCGGTTGCCCGCCGCGCCCATCCTGTGCGCCGACACCACCGTGGCGCTGGGCCGGCGCATGCTGGGCAAACCGCAAGATGCAGCCGACGCCGCGGCCTCGTTGCAAGCCCTGTCCGGCCGCACGCATCGCGTGTTGAGCTGCGTGGCACTGGCCAACGGCCGGCAAACCTGGCAGGCCACCAGCGTGTCACACGTTCGCTTTGCGCCGCTGCCGGCCGCCACCATCGAAGCTTATGTGGCCAGCGGTGAACCATTCGGCAAGGCCGGCGCCTATGCCATCCAGGGCCCCTTGGCGGGCTGGGTGCAACACATCGCGGGCAGTCATCCCGGTATCATGGGTTTGCCCTTGTACGAGACCACGCAACTGCTGATCAAGGCGCGTGTTGAACTGGCGATATAAGACCGGGTGACCCGTGGCCAACCAAGAAATCCTCATCAACTGGGCCCCGCAGGAAACGCGGGTGGCGGTGGTCGAAAACGGCGCCGTGCAGGAACTGCACATCGAACGCACGCTCGAGCGTGGGCTGGTGGGCAACGTCTACCTGGGCAAGGTGGCGCGCGTGTTGCCCGGCATGCAAAGCGCCTTCATCGACATCGGCCTGGACCGTGCGGCCTTCTTGCATGTGGCCGACCTGAACCCACCGCCTAACGGTCGAACTGAGCCAGCGCTGCCGATCGAACGCCAGGTCTTCGAGGGCCAGGCCATCACCGTGCAGGTGATCAAGGATTCCATCGGCACCAAGGGCGCGCGGCTGTCGGCACAGGTGTCGATCGCCGGGCGCATGCTGGTCTATCTGCCGCACGACAAGCACATCGGCATCAGCCAGAAGATCGGCTCGGCCGAACTGCGCGAACAACTGCGCGCGCGCATGCAGGTGCTGGCCACCGAAGGTGGCGGCGGCTTCATCCTGCGCACCAACGCTGAAGAAGCCAGCGACGCCGAGCTGGGCGAAGACATCGCCTATCTGCGCAAGACCTGGGCGCGCATCCGCGAACGCGCGTTGACCTCGCCGCCCGGCACCTTGCTGCATCAAGACCTCAGCTTGGCCGAGCGCGTGCTGCGCGACATGAGCGTGGAGGCCACGCAAACCATTCGCATCGATTCAATGATGCAGTTCGACCTGCTCAAGGCCTTCGGCGAAAGCTACATGCCCGGCGCCGTGGCCAAGCTCGACCACTACCGCGGCGAGCGGCCGATCTTCGACCTGTTCGGCATTGAAGAAGACCTGGCGCGTGCGCTGGCGCGGAGGGTGGACCTGAAGTCAGGCGGCTACCTGATCATCGACCAGACCGAGGCCCTGACCACGGTGGACGTGAACACCGGCGGCTTCGTGGGCGCGCGCAATTTCGACGACACCATCTTCAAGACCAACCTCGAAGCCGCCGGCGCCATTGCGCGGCAACTGCGCCTGCGCAACCTGGGCGGCATTGTCATCGCTGACTTCATCGACATGACGCGCGAAGAGCACCAGGCCGCGGTGTTGAGCGAGTTCAAGAAGCAGCTCGCGCGCGACCGTACCCGCGTGACCGTGAGCGGCTTCACTCAACTGGGCCTGGTGGAGATGACGCGCAAGCGCACCCGCGAAAGCCTGGCCCACATGCTGTGCGAACCCTGCCCCACCTGCCAGGGCCGCGGCCAGGTGAAAACCGCGCGCAGCGTGTGCTACGACATCCTGCGCGAAATCCTGCGCGAAGCGCGACAGTTCGCGCCCAAGGAAATCCGCGTCGTGGCCAGTGCCGGCGTGGTGGAAATGCTGCTCGATGAAGAAAGCAGCCACCTTGCGGGGCTGAGCGAATTCATCGGCAAGCCGATCTCGCTGAGCACCGAGCCTTCGTTGAGCCCGGAGCAGTACGACATTGTGCTGATGTAGGTGCGCTGGGTTCGTGCTGAAGAAATGGGTGTAAATGGGTGTGTAAATGGCGTAGCATGCGGCACGATGGTCCAGACCGCCGCCATCCAGATCACGCCCGAGATCCTGGGCCTCGTCGCCGGCATCGACGAGTTCAAGGGTGCCTGGCGCGCCCTTGGCGCGCTGGCGCCTGATCGCCTGTCTGCGCTGCTGCGCGTGGCCACGATCGAGAGCATCGGATCGTCCACCCGTATCGAGGGCAGCAAGCTGTCCGACCGCGAGGTCGAGCGCTTGCTGACCAACCTTCAGATCCAGAAGTTCAGCACCCGCGACGAGCAGGAGGTGGCGGGCTACGCGAAAGTCATGGAGATGGTGTTCACGTCATGGCAAGACATTCCCCTGACCGAGAACCACATCAAGCAACTACACCGCGACCTGCTCATCCACAGCGAGAAGGACGCCTGGCACCACGGCAGCTACAAGACTTCGACCAACAGCGTGGTTGCGTTCGACGAGCACGGCAAGCAGCTCGGCGTGGTTTTCGAGACGGCCACGCCTTTCGACACCCCGCGGCTGATGACCGAACTGGTGACCTGGTTCAATGATGAGCGCGGGGCAGGGCGCGTGCACCCGTTGCTGCTGATCGGCATTTGGGCGGTGGTCTTCCTTGAAATCCACCCGTTCCAGGACGGCAACGGTCGCCTGAGCCGAGTGCTCACCACCTTGCTCTTGTTGCAGTCCGGCTATGCCTACGTGCCGTACAGCTCCCTCGAAAGTGTCATCGAGCAAAGCAAGGACGCCTACTACCTGGCTCTGCGTCAGACCCAAGGCACGATCCGCACAGAAACGCAAAACTGGCAACCGTGGCTTCTGTTCTTCCTGCGCGCGCTGGCTGAACAGGTGAGGCGGCTGCACCGCAAGATCGAGCGCGAAAAGCTGGTGCTGGCGGCGCTGCCTGAGCTGTCCCTGCATATTGTTGAATTCGCACGCGAGCATGGGCGGGTGACCATGGCTGACGCCATCCGGTTAACCGGCAGCAACCGCAACACGCTGAAGCAGCACTTTCGGGCGCTGGTCGAGCGCGGTCACCTTGCGCCGCGCGGTGGCGGGCGTGGTGCGTGGTACGAAATTCGATAGAGATACCTGAACAGCAAGAATGTTCAGCCCTCATAGGTAGAGTGTCACGCCATGAGACTGGTGCATGAGAAGCTATGCCGATCCAAACAGGAGATCGACCATGGCACAGAACAAGGTTCAGTACCAGCGCGGGCT
>JAYUQE010000292.1:0-10821 GCA_043756905.1 Burkholderiales bacterium
GCAGCGCCACGCGCGCCGCGGGCATGCCGGCGGCGCCGGCCTCGGGCGCGGCCGCTGGGTGCGGTGCCGCGGCCTCGGGCGGCCGCAGCGCTGATACCACAGAGTGGGGCAGGCGGTCGAACACGGCGGCCAGGCGCACGCGCTCGTCGTCGATCCATTCGTCATAGAACCCCGGCAGGAGCTCGCCGCGATACAGCGCCAGCGCCTGGGCGACCTGCCCGGCCCGGGCGTGCTGCTCAAACCACAGCGCGTCGCAACTGAGTGCGCCGTCGACAATGCGGATGTGCGTCCGATCGGCCTGCAGCACCGGCTGCGCCGGCGTGCGGGAGGCCGGCTCCAGGATCGTCTTCAGGGTGGACAGCGCTTGCCGCAGCCGGTTGCGGCCCACAGCGAGGGTCACGCCCGGCCACAGCAGCTCGATCAATTCTTCGCGCCCATGCGCGCGCTGTGGCGCCAGCGCCAGGCGCGCCAGCAAGGCCGTGATGGCCCGGCTGGGCAGGCGCACCAAGTGCTGCGCACCGTCACTCAGGCGCAGGCCACCGAGCAAGCCCACTTGCCACACCGCCGCAGCAGGGTCGGGCGCGGCGGCGCGGGCGGGGCCATGTGTGTTGACACGGTCGGTGGACGGTTGCGTGGGCGCGTCCAAGTCCTGGCCTGTGGTCGGTTCGTTGTGGTGGAAGGGGCGGAAGATTTTAGGCAGCGGGGCGCAAGTGCCGATACACCGGTGTGGGTGGCACAACGCCCGTGCGGCAGGGCGATGGCCGCTCGGACTCAGCCGCCTCAGCGCTCGGCGATGTAGTGCTGAATCTGCGGCACCTCGCCCGCGGCCAGGTGCGTGCGCACCGTGGCTTCCAGTTCCTGGTCGGCCATGGTGGCGCGCGCGCGCTGGTGCAGGTAGTCAGCCCAACTGGTGACGATGAAGCGTTCCACGAAGCGTTGCGGGTCGGCCAGGTCGCGGTACACACGCCAGAAGGTGGCGCCGTCGCGCCGGCGGGGGCCGCGCAACAGGGCCACAGCATCGAGAAAGGCCTCGGCGTTTTCGGCCTGGATGCGATAGCCGATTTCCACCGCCACCGGCCCGGCCTCGGGGTCGGGCTCGTGCGCCACGAACAGGTCTTCCGACAACGGCGCCAGCGTGACTTCATTCAGTTCGCCCATGCGCAGCGGAAACGCCCGCGCCAGCAACAGGCCCGCGGCCATGCTGGCACTGGCCAGCCACAGCGTGGGCGCCAGCCCGAGCAGGCCCGACAGTGCGCCCCACAGCGCCGAGCCCAGGGCAAAGGCCCCGAGCGCGGCCAACACATGCAGCGCGCTGGCCCGCGCGCGCACCCAGGGCGGGGCACTGGTCTGGGTGGCGGTGTTGTAGGTGGACATGACCGCCATCCACGCGCCCCCGCCGGCCACCAGCGCCGCATACACCACGCCGTGGTGCTGCACCGCCGCGGTGATGGCCATCACCACCGCGAAGATGGCGCTGCCCAGGCCGACCAGCCGCTCCAGGCCCAGGCGCGCGCGCAAGCGGCCCAGCAGCAACCCCGACACCACCGCGCCGCCGCCCATGCAGGCCATCAAAAGGCCAAAGCCGGTGGCGCCCAGGCCGAGCTGCTGTTGCGCCACGGCCGGCAACAAGGCCCACAGCGCCGACCCGGCGCCGCCGAAGGCCGCGGTGCGAACAAGCTGAGCCAACACGATGTGCGAATGGCGCGCAAAGCGCACCGCACTGAGCATGCCGCCCCACAGCCGCTCGGCCGGCAGGCGCGACGGCGGGTGCGGCTTGGGCGGGTGGCGCCGGATCGATTCGAACAGCGCCAGGATGCCCAGCACCGCCAGCGCGAAGACCCAGCCCGGGCCGGCCTCGGCATAGACCCAGCCGGCTGCGGCAGGGCCGAGCGCACGGGCGCCGTTGTAGCTGATGCCGATGGCGGCAATGGCCAGCGGCAGCTCTTCGCGCGGCACCACGTCGACCATGGTGGAATTCCAGGCCGGCGACAGCAACGCGGTGCAGCAGCCGCCCAGGAAGATCAACAACAACAGGCTGCCCGCACCGAGCCAGCCGGCCAGCATCAGCGCGGCCAGCAGCGCCACCAGGGCGGCCTGCACGGCGAGTGCACCGAGCATGAGGCGGCGCCGGTCGGTGGTGTCGGCCATCACCCCGGCGGGCAAGCTCAACAGGAACATCGGCAAGAACACGGCGGTTTGCACCAGCGCGGCCAGGAACGACGACTGCGTGAGTTCCACCACCAGCCAGGCCGCGGCCATGGTCAACATGGCATTGCCCACGAAGTAGGCGGTGCCGCCGGCGAGCAAGGTGCGTAGCGCACGGTGGCGCAGGATCGTCATGGGCGCAGCTTAGCCTGTGCCCGGCCTGCGCCCCGAGCAAGGCCGCGCCCGCTCGCAGGGCCGCTCGGCGTACGCGGCGAGTAGGGTGCACCAGGTATGCGCTATCGAATTCCCTGAGCCGTGGCCCAAAGGCCAGCCTTCAGAATCGCCCGACCGTATTGGGAGGCGTGGCATGCGCAAGGTGTGGCTGAAGGAATACCCCGCTGGCGTGCCGGCGGAGATCCGCACCGACTTGTATCCCTCGCTGCTCGCCCTGCTGGATGAAAGCTTTGCCAAGCACGCGCCGCTGCCGGCGTATCGCTTCATGGGCAAGAGCATCAGCTACACGCAGGTGAACGATTTGTCGCGCGCCTTGGCAGCCTACTTGCAAAGCCTCAAGCTCGCGCGCGGCGAGCGCGTGGCCATCATGTTGCCCAACGTGCCGCAGTACGCGGTGGCCGTGGCCGCGGTGTTGCGCGCGGGCTGTGTGGTGGTGAATGTGAACCCGCTGTACACGCCGCGTGAACTGGAGCACCAGCTCAAGGATTCGGGCGCGCGCGCCATCATCATTCTTGAAAACTTTGCCGCCGCGCTGGCACAGGTGATCGACGCCGTGCCCGCCAAGCATGTGGTGCTGGCTGCCATGGGCGACATGCTGGGCCTGCTCAAGGGCGGAGTGGTCAACCATGTGGTGCGCAATGTGCGCAAGCTGGTGCCGCCGTTCACGCTGCCCGGGGCGGTGCGCTTCAACCAGGCCGTGGCCCAGGGCACGCGCATGACCCTGGCGCCAGCCAAGGTGGGCCCCGACGACATTGCGGTGTTGCAGTACACCGGCGGCACCACCGGTGTGAGCAAGGGCGCGGTGCTGTTGCACCGCAACCTGGTGGCCAACGTGCTGCAGGCGCAGGCCTGGAACCAGCCCGCGCTGGCGGCCATTCCGCCGGGCGAGCAACCCACCACGGTGTGTGCGTTGCCGCTGTATCACATCTTTGGTTTCACGGCGAACATGATGCTGTCGATGCGCCTGGGCGGCTGCAACATCCTGATCCCGAATGCGCGCGACATCACGGCCTTGCTGAAGGCGTTGGCGCGCGAGCGCTTCCACAGTTTTCCGGCCGTGAACACGCTGTTCGCCGCCATCGCCAACCACCCCGACTTCGCCAAGGTCGATTGGAGCCACTTGAAGTTGTCGGTGGGCGGAGGCATGGCCGTGACGCGCGGCACGGCGCAGTTGTGGCTGGAAAAAACCGGCTGCTCGATCTGCGAAGGCTATGGCCTTTCGGAGACCAGCCCATCGGCCACCTGCAACCCGGTCACCAGCACGGCGTACAGCGGCAACATCGGCTTGCCGCTGCCTAACACCGAACTCAAGCTGATCGATGATGAAGGCCGCGAGGTGGCCCCGGGCGAGACCGGGGAGATCGCCATCCGCGGCCCGCAGGTGATGGCCGGCTACTGGCAGCGCCCCGACGACACCGCCAAGGCCATGACCGACGACGGTTTTTTTCGCAGCGGCGACATCGGCATGGTCGACGAGCACGGCTACTTTCGCATCGTCGACCGCAAGAAAGACATGATCCTGGTCAGCGGCTTCAACGTCTACCCCAACGAGCTGGAAGACCTGATCAGCACCCTGCCCGGGGTGCTGGAATGCGCCGCCGTGGGCGTGCCCGATGCCCGCGCCGGCGAAGCCGTGAAGCTGGTGGTTGTGAAGAAAGACCCGGCGCTCACCGAAGCCACCGTGCGCGCCTTTTGCGACGCCAACCTCACCGGCTACAAGCGCCCCAAGCTGGTGGAATTTCGCAGCGAGCTGCCCAAGAGCGCGGTGGGCAAGATCCTGCGCCGCGAGCTGCGCGTGACGCCCTGAGCCCGGGTTGCGCCGCGTCGGCCTCACAGGTTCGCGGTTGAGCGCAGCAGCGCTTCAAGGCGCGCCTGGCGCTGGGCGAACCAGCGGCTCAAGCCGGCGTCATTGAAAGCCGCGGCCAGGGCCTGCGCCTGCGCCTGCGCTTGCGCGTGGGCGGCATCGGTGGCCAGGCCCTGCGCGGCCAGGGCATGGGCGCGCTCGAGTTGCAGGAAAGCGCGATCAACACATTCTTCGTTGGCACGGTCGTTCGCATCGAGCAGGGCCAAACCAGCCTCGGCTTGCTCGGCCGCAGCGGCCGACAGCTTCACGGTGTTCAAGGCCACCGCGCGGCCATGGTGCGCGCGCTCGCGCTGCACCCAACTGCCGGCGCGCTGCCACAGGAACTGGCTGCGTTCGGCGGCCAGCAGCATGGCGCCGCACAGTGCCGGCTCGGCGTAGTCGGGCAACGCGCGTTCCGACAAGGCGGCGGCCAGGTTGTTGCATTGCGCTGCGGCGGCGGCGTCGAACGGGGTGGTGCTTTGCCAAGCCGGTGCGTGCAGCGGCTGCAACGCGGCCAGCACGGTCTGGCCGGCGGTTGCTGCGTTTTGCGCGGGTGTGCTGAACGTGGCACAGGCCAGGCTCACCAGCTCGGCCGCGGTGCTTGCCGTGCCGCCGCAAGCCAGCGCCAGGGCCTGGGTGCAGGTGGCCGCGGCGGCGGGGTCGCCCGCCAGGTGCGCGGCCACCGCGGCCTGGCGCAGCACCGCGGGTGCGCGGCTGGAATGCAGGGCCTGCAAGGCAGCGTGAGCCTGCGCCCACTGGCCGAGTTTTTCGCCTAACACATGGTTGAGCAGGAACGCATACAACGGGTGCTCGTCGGGCTGCAACGCGGTCGCGTCGATCTGGCCCAGCAGCGCGGCGCCACGCGGCGGGTCGTCGTCATGGCAGGCGTTGGCGTCTTGCAGCAGGGCGTTGGCGTCAGGCATGCTTCATTGTGCCCAGGCCGCCAGGCGCGTGGCATGCGGCACACTGCGCCGATGAGCCTGCGCGTACACGTCCAACAAGCCTTGAGCGAAGGCGCCGAGATCGAGCTGGACGCGCCGGCCGTGCGCCATGTGCAGGTGCGCCGCTTGCAACCCGGCGATGCCCTGGTGGTGTTTGATGGCCGCGGCGGCGAGTGGCCGGGCCAGGTGCTGGCGATGGCACGCAGTGCGGTGCGCGTGCGCCTGGGAGCGTGGCGCAACGGAGCGGCCGATGAAGCCTGCCCCATCACCCTGGCCGTCGGTGCGCCGGCCAACGACCGCATGGACTGGTTGGTGGAAAAAGCCACCGAGCTGGGCGTGGCGGCGATTCAGCCGCTGTGGTGCGAACGCTCGCTGCTGCGCGTGGCCGATGAGCGAGCGGCGCGCAAGCAGCAGCACTGGCAGGCCGTGGCCCAGGCTGCGGCCGAACAGTGCGGGCGCACGCGGGTGCCCACGGTGGGGCCGCCGCAACCTTTGACCGCCTGGCTCGGGCAGCTGAAAGCGCAAGCGCCCGGCGCCCAGCGCCTGCTGCTGAGCCTGGCCACCACAGCGCGGCCCTTGCGCGACGTGGCTTTGCCCGGCGTACCGGTCGTGTTGCTCAGTGGCCCCGAGGGCGGCTTGACAATGGCTGAAGAGGCGGCGGCGCAAGCCCACGGCTTCACCTCCGCCAGCCTGGGCGCGCGCACGCTGCGCGCCGAGACGGCACCGCTGGCCGCGCTGGCTTATCTGGGTCTGCAATACACATGAACCGCCACCTCTTTTTGCTGACCCTGTGCCAGGGCCTGTACCTCATCAACAACGTGGTGTTCATCGCCATCAACGGCCTGGTGGGTCTGCAACTCGCACCTTCGGCGTGGATGGCCACCTTGCCGCTCACCGCGTACGTGGGCGGCGGCGCGCTGAGTGCGGCCTTGGTGGCACGGCACCAGCGCCAATTCGGCCGCCAGCGCACTTTCAGCCAGGGGCTGGGCGTGGCCATCTTCTCCGCCGGGCTGTGCGCGCTGGCGGCCTGGCAGCGCAGCTTCGGCCTGCTGCTGCTGGGCACCTTGCTGGCGGGCTACTACAACGCCAATGGCGCGCTGTACCGGTTTGCCGCGGTGGAGCTGGTGCCGGCCAGCCTGCGCGAGAAAGCCATTTCGTGGGTGCTGGCCGGCGGCATCATCGGCGCGGTGTTCGGCCCCAACTTGGCCGCGGCCACGCGCGATGTCTTGCCCCAGCCGTTCCTGGGCGCGTACCTGTCGCTCATGCTGGTGGCCGCGCTCGCCTTGGTGCTGATGCGTTTCATCCGCTTCGCGCCGGCCAACACCGCGGCGCAAAACGCGGCCAACCTGGCGGCCAGCCGGCCCTTGCGTGAGATCGCGCGCCAGCCGCTGTTCATCATCGCCGTGTCAGCTGCAGCCTTGAGTTATGGCGTGATGAACCTGCTGATGGCCGCCACGCCGATCGCCATGGCGCAGTGCAGCCACCCCTTCGCGGCCACCGCGCTGGTGCTGGAATGGCATGTCCTGGGCATGTTCGTGCCCAGCTTCTTCACCGGCCACCTGATCAAGAAATTCGGCGTGCTGCCGGTGATGACGGCGGGCCTGCTGCTCAACCTGGGCTGCGTGGCCTTTGCGCTGACCGGCACCGATGTGATGAACTTCCTGGGCGCGCTGCTGGCCCTGGGCGTGGGCTGGAACTTCCTGTACATCGGCGGCACCACGCTGCTGACGCAAACCTACCGGCCCGAGGAAAAGACCACCGCCCAGGGCGCGATGGACTTCTGCGTCTACGCCACCATGACGGTCACGTCATTCAGCTCGGGCGCGCTGGTCACCACCGGAGGCTGGCAATTCATGAACTATGGCTCGTTGTTGCCGTTGGCGGCGCTGGCCTGCGCGTTAATCTGGCTTGCGCGGGTGCAGGGCGGCCAAGAGAATCGCGCTCCCGCGTAGCAGCCTGGCGGCGGGTTCATATCACTGGAGGAGTGGAATCATGGGTCTGTTAGACATCGTTGGTGGAATATTGGGTGGCGGCAAGGGCGCCGGCGGCGGCAATGCCGATTTGCTCAACGCCGTGGTGGGTATGCTGAGCAACGGCTCTTCGATGGGCGGCTTGGGTGGCCTGGTGCAGCAGATGCAGCGCAGCGGCCTGGGCGATGTGGTGGGTTCTTGGGTGGGCACCGGCCAGAACATGCCGATCTCGCCCGACCAGTTGAAGAACGCGCTGCCGCCCGATGTGCTGGGCGGCTTGCTGAGTCAGCTGGGTGGTGCGGCCGGCGGGGCCGCCGGTGGTGCGGGCGCTTCACAAAGCGACTTGCTCGGCCAACTGGCCAGCATGCTGCCGCAGGTGGTGGACAAGCTGACGCCGCAGGGCCAGGTGCCTTCCGGCGGCCTGGGCAACGTGACCGATTTGCTCGGCATGTTCATGAAGAAGTAAACCGTGCCGGTTACCGGTTCGAACCGGCCACCAGTTCGAAGCGGAACAGCCGGCATTCGATCGGCCCGTTCCACAGCGGCGTGCGCCGCGACGCCTTGAGCCGCATGCGCCCGGGCAGCTTCATGTCCGGGCTCAGCACATGGGCCGTCCAGCCCGCCGGGTGCGCGGCGTAGGCGCGCTTCCAGTGCGCGGCAAGGCGTTCGAAGAACTGTTCGTCCAGGTGTTCGCCGGCACGTGACTTACCCGCCACCTCGATGCGCTCGCCATACGGCGGGTTGATCATCAGCGTGCCGGGCATGTCCGCCGGCAAGGCGGGCGGCGCTCGCTCCAGCGCATCGCCGCCATGAAATTCAATGGCCTGCGCCACGCCCGCGCGCTCGGCGTTGCGGCGCGCGAAGTCAACCATGCGAAACGAGATGTCGCCGGCGTGAATCGGCACCGCGCTGGCGTGAATGGCCGCTTGCGCCTGCGAACGCAGCCGCTGCAGCGCCGCGCGCGAGGCTGGGTCGGCAAACGGCAGCAGGCGTTCGAACGCAAAGCGGCGCTTCAGGCCCGGCGCAATGCCGCAGGCGATTTGCGCGGCTTCGATGGCGATGGTGCCCGAGCCGCAACAAGGGTCGTGCAACGCGCCGCCCTGTGCCGGCGTGCCGTGCCAGCCGGCGGCGGCAAGCATCGCAGCGGCCAGGGTTTCTTTCAGCGGCGCCTCGCCCTTGTCTTCACGCCAACCGCGTTTGAACAGTGACTCGCCGGACGAATCCACATACAGCGTGGCCTGGTCAGCAGTGAGGTGCAGCAGCAGGTTCAGGTCGGCGCCATGGGTGTCGACATTGGGGCGCTCGCCGAGGGCTTCACGCAACTGGTCGCACACCGCATCCTTGATGCGCAGCGCTGCGAAGTTCAAGCTGCGCAGCGGGCTGTGCTGCGCCGTGGTGTCCACTCGAAGCGTATGTTTGGGCGTGATCCAGCCTGACCAATCGACGCGCTGGGCCAGGCCGTACAGATCGTGCTCGCTGCGGTATGGGCCAGCCGCCACCTCGATGAGCACGCGCTGCGCCAGCCGGCTGCCCAGGTTCAGCGCCATCACGGCCTGGGCGTCGCCATGCAACGAGACACCGCCGCGCCGGGTGTGGCCTTGCGCCTGCGGCAGCAAGCGCAGCACCTCGGCGGTCAGGAACTCCTCCACGCCGGCGGCGCAGGGCAGGAACAGGGGCCAGGTCTCGACGGTTGCTACAGCGCTCATTGGATACCTTCGTGCTTCGCACTGCGGTGCGAGCCCCTTCGGGCGGCCGGGCGGGGCTCATCACATCGCCTTGCGCAGGTTAGCCGGTGCGATCTTCAACGCCTCGCGGTATTTGGCCACGGTGCGTCGCGCCACCGTGATGCCTTGCTCGTCGAGCATCTGGCTCAGCGCGCTGTCGGACAGTGGCTGCGCGGCGTCTTCCGCTGCAACCAGTTGTTTGATGAGCGCGCGCACAGCGGTGCTCGACGCGTTGCCGCCGGCCTCGGTGTTCAGCGACGAGCCGAAGAAATACTTCAGCTCATAGGTGCCCATCGGCGAGGCCAGGTACTTGGCGGTGGTGACGCGCGAGATGGTCGATTCGTGCAGGCCCAGTTCATCGGCAATCTCGCGCAGCACCAGCGGCTTCATGGCGATGGCGCCGTGTGTGAAGAAGGCCTTCTGGCGTTCGACGATTGCGCGGGCCACGCGCAAGATGGTGTCGAAGCGCTGCTGGATGTTTTTCATGAACCAGCGCGCTTCCTGCAACTGCGCGCCCAGCGGGCTGCCCGAGGCGCCGCGCTGGCCACGCAGCGCTTGGGCATACAAGTCGTTGATGCGCAGCTTGGGCAACACGTCGGGGTTGAGGCTGACCTTGAAGCCGCGCCCGGCGCGCTGCACCACCACATCGGGCACCACCACCGCGGCCTGGGTGGCGCTGAAGGCGCGGCCCGGCTTGGGGTCGCACGCCAGGATCAGGGCCTGGGCCTGGCGCACGGTGTCTTCGTCGCAGCCGCAGGCCGCGGCCAGGCGCTTCAAGTCGCGCCGCGCCAGCAGTTCAAGCTGCCCGGCGCAAATCGCCAGCGCCGCGCCAAGCGCCGGGCTGGCCGGCGTGCGCTTCAGTTGCAGGCTCAGGCATTCGCCCAGGTTGCGCGCGCCCACGCCGGGTGGGTCGAGCCGCTGCAACCAGGCCAGCGCCAGGCGCAGGCTGGCGAGTTGTTCCTCGGTGTCCAGCGCATCACCGAGCACGGCGGCCAGCGCGGGCAGCAACTCTTCCAGCGCATCGGGCAGGTAGCCTTGCTCGTCGAGTGACTCGATCAACACCGCCAGGGCGATGCGATCGGCCCGCTCCAGGCGCAGCCCGGCGGCTTGCTCGCGCAGGTGCTCGGCCAGGTTGGGCGCGACTTGCTCGCCGCGCTCGGCCTCGAAGTCATCGTCGCTGGCTGGTGCGGTGGCACTGGCGGGGGTTTCGCGGATGCCGTCGAAATCGTCGCCCTCGGTGCCGTTCTCCCAGTCTTCGCGCTCGGTGCTGCCGAAGTCGTCGGCCTGCACTTCGGGCACGGCGGGGTCGCTATCACCACTGTCGGGCTCGTCACGCTGGGCATCGGCCACGGGCGTTGCGGCGGCCTCGAACGGCGATGCGCCGTCTTCCTCCAACTCCAAAAAGGGGTTGGCGTCGAGCATCTGTTCCAGCTCTTGTTGCAGCTCAAGCGTGGACAGTTGCAGCAGCCGGATCGACTGCTGCAACTGCGGCGTCAGCGCCAGGTGTTGCGACAGGCGAACCTGCAGGGTCGGCTTCATGGTCGAACCGGACCCTACATGCGGAAATGTTCGCCGAGATAGACCTTGCGCACCTGCGCATTGGCAACGATCTCGTCGGGCGTGCCCTCGGCCAGCACCGAGCCTTCGCTGATGATGTAGGCGCGGTCGCAGATGCCCAGGGTCTCGCGCACGTTGTGGTCGGTGATCAGCACGCCGATCGAGCGCTCCTTGAGGAAGCGGATGATGCGCTGGATATCGAGCACCGCGATCGGATCCACGCCGGCGAAGGGTTCGTCGAGCAGGATGAACGCCGGGCGCGTGCCAAGCGCGCGCGCGATCTCCAGGCGCCGGCGCTCGCCGCCCGACAGCGAAAGGGCGGTGTGCTTGCGCAGGTGCAGTATGCTCAGTTCGCCGAGGAGTTCGGCGAGGCGGGTCTGGATCTCGCCCGCCGGCAGGCCCTGCAG
>JAYUQE010000293.1:0-10816 GCA_043756905.1 Burkholderiales bacterium
GTGTCAGCGCATCGGCGCACAGTGGCGCATCAGCGCGAATGTCTTGGCACAGCAGGTTGAAGGCATGCGCCACCTTGAGCACGATGCCGCCACCGATCAGGCCACGTTCGTTGGCCAGCGCGTCGGTCAGGACCTTCCAGCCGCCGTTCACGGGGCCCACGATATTGGCCGCGGGAATGCGCACATCGTCATAGAAGATGTTGGCAAAGGCGCCGTCGTACATCGTGCTGGCGGGCTTGACCGTGATGCCCTGCGTGTTCATGGGCACGATGAACATGCTGATGCCGGCATGCGCGGGCTTTGAGTCCCTGTCTGTTCGCGCGGCCAGGAACATGTACTGGCCCCAGAAGGTGGTGGTCCAAATCTTCTGGCCGTTGATGACCCATTCATCGCCGTCTTTGCCATGATCCAACACCGCGCTGGTGCGCAGCGATGCCAGGTCGCTGCCGGCATCGGGCTCGCTGTAGCCCATGCCGTGCATCACCTCGCCGCGCAAGATTTCGGGCAGGTAGCGGCGTTGCTGCTCGGGCGTGCCATGCAACATCAAGGCATTGCTCTGCACGGCGGCGCCGGCACGCGGCGCCTCGGCGCCTTCCATCACTTCCATGAAGGCCAGTTGCTCCAGCGCTGAACGCGCCTGGCCGCCATGTTCTTTGGGCCAACTCAAGCCCAGCCAACCGGTGGCGCCGAGGTCGCGCGCAAAGCTGGCGTCGAACTCTCGGTCGTGAAAGGGCAGCCGATCGAACGCGGCCTTGCGCTCGCCGCTCCAGTGCGTTTGCAGCCATTCGCGCACCTCGTTGCGCAAGGCATTGCCGGCGGCGCCGAGGTCGTACTCGGGCAGGGTGGCGCTGTCGCCGTCGAGCAGGGCCGCTGCCAGCTCGGCGCGCGCTTGTGCGGCGCCACCCAGGTGCAGCAAATCCAGGTGCACACGGCGAAAGTGGCGCGGCGCTTCATGCTCTTCGGCATAGCCGATGGCGCCAAAGGCGTGGTGGGTTTGCAGCGTCACCTGGCGCAGGGCCTGGCCTGCGAACGCGAATGCCGCGGCGCTGAAGTAAGGCCATTGCGGCAGGCCGAAGTCGAACGCCTGCGCGGCGTGGTGCAGGGTCAGGCGCACGCCTTCCAGCGCGATGAGGTTGTCGGCCAGCTTGTGCTGCACCGCCTGGAAGCGGCCGATGGGTTGGCCGAACTGGCGCCGTTCCTTGGCATAAGCCACCGCCATCTCAAAGGCGCGGCGTGCAGCGCCATGGGCGCGGGCTAACAGCGCCATGCGCAGGATGTGCTTGAAGCGTTCGCGCGCACCGGCAGGCAGCACAACGCGCTGCGCCACTACGTTGTGCAGCCGCACTTCGGCCCAGCCGGCCGCGCCGCTTGAGCCTATGGCGCGGGTGGGGCTGAGCTTCACGCCGCCCTGGTTCACATCAATCAGCACGGCGGCATCGTCGTGCCACGCCAGCACATGCGTGGCATGCACGGCGCCATCCACAAAGCGCAACAGGCCATCGGCCACGCCATGGGCGCAGCTCAAGGTGCCGGCCTGGGCGTCCGCGCCTAAGCCCGCGGTGGCCACGGCCAGGCGCATCTTGCCCTGATGAATCTGGCCTTGGTGCAACTCGTGCAGCAGGGCGGCGCTGACCGAATCGCTGGTGGCTTGATGGCGCAGCAGCAAATTGGCCACCGTCGCACCCAGCAGCGGCGCCGGGCAAGCGGCGCGGCCCAGTTCTTCCATCACCACCGCCACTTCGCGCAGGCCGCCTTCGCTGGGCTCATGGCCCAGACTGGCCAAGCCTTGGCCGACCAAGCCTTGCCACAGCGTGGCCACGGCAGCGCGGTCTTCGCAGCGTTCAACGGCGCCTGCCGCGGGCCAATGGGCGGCCAGGAAGCCGCGCACGGCGTCGCGCAACAGCGTGCGTTCCTCGGCGCCGGGCAATGCTTCGCGCCAGGCCAGGTCGTTGGGCTTGTTCATCGCTGCGCAGGCATCGTCATGTTGGGTGGCAGCTTCGTGGCATGACGCGGCCACGGCAAGCCAGGGCGCAGAAAAGGAACTGTGCAAGCGCGGCACAGGCTGGGGTGGCGAGTCGGAACAGAATGCCCGCGGTCAAAGCCCATCGTGTTGAGGTGCCATGCTCTCCCGTGAAGACAACGAACGCCTGGTTCGCGTCGGCCAAGGCAGCGCCATGGGCATGCTCATGCGGCTGCATTGGCTGCCCTTCTTGCGCGCCAGCGACGTGGTGGCCGACGGCCAGCCGCACCGCGTGCGCTTGTTGTGCGAAGACCTGGTGGCGTTTCGCGACACGGCCGGCAAGGTGGGCCTGGTGGATCACGCCTGCCCACACCGCGCGTCGCCCATGGTGTTTGCGCGCAATGAAGAAAACGGCCTGCGTTGCGTGTACCACGGCTGGAAGTTTTCAGTCGACGGCCAGTGCCAGCACATGCCCGCTGAACCGGCCGCCTCGCCCATGTGCCAGCACATGCGCATCAAGGCCTACCCGGTGCGCGAACGCCAGGGCATCCTGTGGGCCTACATGGGGCCTGATGCCGAACCGCCGCCGCTGCCCGATGTGGAATGGAACCTGGTCGGCGCTGAGCAGATTCATGTCTCGCTGCGCATCCAGGAATGCAACTGGCTGCAGGCGCTGGAAGGCGAGATCGACTCCGCGCACGCCGCCATCCTGCATGGCCGGGTTGATGCCGCCAGCACCATTGATCAATGGCGCCAGGCGCAAGACCTGATGCCCACTTTCGAGTGCGTGGCGCATGCCAGCGGTGTGCACATTGCCGCGCGGCGCCGCGCCGGGCCGGGGCAGCAGTATGTGCGCGTGAATCAATTCATGCTGCCGTTCTACACCCTGGTGCCGCCGCAGACCCAGTACCCGGAGTTGAGCGGCCACGCCTGGGTGCCGATGGATGATGAGCACACGCTGTGCCTGATGTTCAGCTACCACCCCGCGCAGCCGCTGTATGCGAAGACGCGCAAGATGTTTCATGAAGGCCACAAGGGCTGGGACAGTGGGCACCCCTCTGATGCCTCATTCATCAAGCGCCCGGTGACCGAGCCGTATCCCTTGTACTGGACGCGCTTCAACCGCGGCAATGCCTATGAGTTCGACCATGCGATGCAAGTGAAGCAGCGCAATTTCGGCATGCCCGGGCTGTGGGTGCAAGACGCGGCCAGCCAGTCGGGCGTGAGCCCCATCGTCGACCGCAGCCAGGAGCATTTGGGCAGCACCGATGTGGGCATCGTTCGCACGCGCCGGCTGTTGCTGGAAAGCCTGCGCAGGCTGGCGTTAGACGGCACGCGGCCGGCTTCTGTCACCGAGCCCGCTTCGATGATGTGGCGTGCGGTGTCGATCACCTTGCCTGAGGCCGAAGACTGGAAGCCCGCAGCGGCGTTGCCGATGCAAGCCAGGCTGGGTGCCGACTTCGGCTATGTGCCTTGATGATGCCGTGACATGCTTGAAACGTTAGCTGACGAGTTTCCGCCACACAGGCCACGCCCGCCCGGCGCGCCGCTGGCGCTGCAAGGCATTCGCGTGGTCGACTTCTCGCATTTCATCGCCGGCCCTCTGGCCACCCTGTTCCTGGCCGACCTGGGCGCTGATGTCATCAAGATCGAGCCGCCCGGCCGCGGCGACGACCTGCGCCACTACCCACCGGTGCTGCCGCAACTGCCGGCGCAGGGCGGGCCGTTTCTCTGGGGCAACCGCAACAAGCGCAGCGTGGCGCTTGATTTGAAACACCCGCAGGCCTTGGCCGTGGCACGCGAACTGGTGTTAGGTGCCGATGTGCTGGTGGAGAATTTTTCCACCGGTGTGATGGCGCGCTTTGGCTTGGGTGCTGACGCATGCCGCGCCGCCAACCCCAAGCTGGTGTATTGCTCCGTTTCTGCCTACGGCCGTGAGGGTCCGTTTGCGGATCGGCCCGGTTTCGACCCTGTGGTGCAGGCCGAAAGCGGCTTCGTCTCGATGAACGGCTATGCCGACCGCCAAGGCGTGCGCGCCGCGGCCGCCGTGATGGACATTTCAACCGCGATGATGGTGAGCAACGCCGTGCTGGCGGCGCTGTTTGCGCGCACGCATCTGGGCGTGGGCCAGTTCGTCGAGGTGGGTCTGTACGACACCGGCTTGTTGATGACGGGCTGGGCGCCGATGCAGCACTTGCTCACCGGCCGCGAACCGCAACGCAGCGGCAACGTGAGCGTGGACACCTGCCCGTCGGGCGTGTTCGATGCCAGCGACCAGAGCTTCTATATCAACTGCGGCAACAGCAAGATCTTCCAGCGCCTGTTTACGCAGGTGTTAGGCCGTGCAGACATTGCGCAAGACCCTGGGCTGGCGCAGCCGCAGGACCGTGTGGCGCGGCGTGATGAGCTTTTTGCCGTGTTGCAGGCTGCGTTCAGTCAACAGCCCTGGGCCCATTGGCAGCAACGCATGCGCCAGGCCCATGTGCCCTGCGGCGTGGTGAACACGGTGCCGCAAGCGATCCGCTCGCCCGAGGCGCGTGCGCGTGAAGCGGTGAGCTGGATCACCCACCCCACGGCGGGCAAAGTGCCCAACATCGCCTCGCCCTGGCACTTCGGTTCAACGCCGGTGGCCGACCCGGTGGCCGCGCCGGCATTGGGCCAGCACACCGAAGAAGTGTTGAGTGATGTCTTGGGTTATTCCAACGCCCGCATTGCGCAGTTGAAGGCCGATGGTGCGTTTGGCGAGGCCGCAGCATGAGCCCGCCGGGCCGCCCCAAGGGCAAATACCGGAGTACGCAGCGCGAAGGTTCATTTGTGAACGAACGCAGCTTGCGCGGCCGCGTGGCGGTGGTGGGTGTGGGCGAGACCACCTACTACAAGCACGGCCAGTCGCCTGTGCCCGAATTCCGTCTGGCGCTGCAAGCCATCCTGGCTGCCTGCACGGATGCCGGCATCCACCCGCATGAGGTGGATGGCTTCGCCTCCTACAGCAACGACCGCGCCGACCCATCGCGCCTGGCTGCGGCGCTGGGCCTGAAGCGGCTGCGCAGTACCACCATGCAGTGGGGCGGTGGCGGTGGCGGTTGCGCCGCGGCGGTGGCCAACGGCGCCGCGGCCATCGCCACCGGCATGGCCGATTGCGTGGTGGTCTTTCGCGCCTTGGCACAGGGCCAGCATGGCCGCTTTGGCCTGGCTGCACCGGCGGCCACGGCAAGCGGCGAGATGGCCTACATGGCGCCCTACGGCGTGCTCAGCCCGGCGCAGAAATACGCCATGAAAGTGCGCCGCTACATGCATGAGCATGATGTGCAACAAGAGGCCTTGCGCGCCGTGGCGCTGGCCAGTTACCACCATGCGCAAAGCAACCCGCGCGCGGTGATGTTCGGCAAGCCGCTCGATGAAGCGAAGTACGACGCTTCGCGCTGGATCGTCGAGCCCTTTCATCTGTTCGACATCTGCCTGGAAAACGATGGCGCGGCCGCCCTGGTGCTGGTGAGCGCCGAACGCGCCAAGCATTTGAAGCAACCACCGGCTTATCTCTTGGGTGCGGCCGCGGGCAGTGACCACCGCACGTTCGCCAACCCGCACAACGCGCCGCACTACGCCAGCGCCAGCTTCGTGAATGTGGCACAAGAGCTGTACCGCATGGCGCGCCTGGGCCCGGCCGATGTCGGCAGCGTGCAGGCCTATGAAAACTTCACCGGCGGAGTGGTGATGGCGCTGGCCGAGCATGGTTTCTTCAAACCTGACGAAGCCAATGACTTCATGCAACTTGGCAACCTCACCGCCCCCCATGGCAAGCTGCCGCTGAACACCAGCGGCGGCAACCTGGCCGAGTGCTACATGCATGGCTTTGAGCTGCTGCTCGAAGCCGTGCGCCAGGTGCGTGGCCACAGCACGGCACAGGCCGCGCGCAGCGACGTGGCCCTGGTGATCGGTGGCCCGCTGGTCAGCCCCGTGAGCAGCCTGCTGCTGGGCTCTGCGAACGCGTTATGACGGCAACCTATCTGCCTGCCGGGTTGCCCGCGCCGCTGGACGATGAAGGCGTGGCCGCGCCTTACTGGAACGGCCTGCGCCAAGGCGTGCTGCGCGTGCAGCGCTGCGCCGCCTGCGCCACCTGGCAGTTCGGCGGCGAATGGTTGTGCCACCACTGCCACGCCTGGGAGCCGGCGTGGGTGGAGGTTGAAGCGCTTGGCCGCATCTTCAGTTGGGAAAGGGTCTGGCACCCTGTGCACCCGGCCTTGAAGACGCACGGGCCGTATCTGGCTGTGGTGGTGGAACTGCCCAATGCGGGTGGCCTGCGCATGTTGGGCAACCTCCTGGGCGACCCGCTGCAGCCCGTGGACATCGGCGCGGCGGTGCAGGGCGTGTTTGAACATCACGTTGCAGCGGACAAACCCTGGTCATTGCTGCACTGGCGCGTTGCATGATGCGGCGCATTCAGCCATGTCGGCCTACAACGCTTTCATCTCCTACAGCCATGCGGCCGATGGCGCTTTTGCGCCAGCCTTGCAGACCGCCTTGCAGCGTTTTGCCAAGCCCTGGTTCAAGCTGCGTGAACTGAAGGTCTTTCGCGACGGCGCCAACCTGAACCTGTCGCCGCACCTCTGGGCCTCCATCGAGGCGGCCCTGGCGCAATCCGAATACTTCCTGTGCCTGGCCTCGCCCCAGGCAGCGGCCTCCAAGTGGGTCGGGCAGGAACTGGCGTATTGGCTGGCGCAGCGCGACCGCAGCAAGCTGCTGATCATCGTCACCGGGGGTGAGCTGGCCTGGGACGACGTGGTCAACGACTTCGACTGGCCGCGCACCACCTGCCTGCCGCGCAGCGTGGCCGGCGCCTTCAGTGGCGAGCCCTACTTCCTGGACATGCGCTGGGCCCAGGCCACGCCGGATCTGTCGTTGCAGAACCCGCGCTTCAAGGAAGCGGTGGCCTTGCTCTCGGCCACGCTGCATGGCAAGTCGGTGCAAGACATGGTGGGCGAGGAAGTGACCCAGCACCGCCGCACCACGCTGCTGCGCAACGGCGCCGTGGCCACGCTGAGCGTGCTGTTGGTGCTGGCAGTGGGGGCGGCCTGGGTGGCCGTGCGTGAAAGCGCCGAAGCGCGGCACCAGCAGGCCCAGGCCGAGCAGCAGCGCGACCGGGCCCTGGCTTCGGGCCTGCTCAACCAGGTGCGTGCAGAGCTGGCCAGTGGCGGCGTCGGCCAGGCTGTTCGCCTGGCGCGCGCTGCCGTGGCGCACTTGCCGGGCCAGCCGCCGGCGCAGCAAGCCGCGGCCGAAGTGGCCAGCGACGACAGTGCCGTGCTGCTCACGCTGCGCGAGCCGCTGGACTCCAAGCCGCAGGTGGCGTTTTCGCCCGACGGCAAGCTGATCCTGAGCCTGGCCGCCGGCCTGCAGAGCGCGCTCGATGCCCGCGTGCGCGACCTCGCCGGGCGCGAACTGCTGGTCTTCAACAGCGTGCGTTCGGCCGCCTTCGCCGCCGCGGGGCAACGGCTTCTGGTGCAGCGGCCGGGTGCGCCGATGATGCAGCAGCAGGGCGACGGTTCGTGCAGTGAGGTGGACGACTACACGCTGGAAAACCTGCTCGACCTCGGCGCGCCCGGCCCTCGGCCGCGGCCTGAAAGCCTGCATTCATTCGGGCTGCAAGGCTTCAGCCCCGATGCCCGGCGCGTGGCCTATGTCTGCGGCAACACCGTCATCCATGGGGAGCTGGACAACCGCGGCACGCAGGATTTCCGCGCACCTGGTGTGAGCGCGGCGCAGGTGGCGTCTGACGGCCAGCGCCTGGCCCTGGTCACGCCTTTGGGCACGCGGTTGGTGAATGCCCAGGGCGTGACGCTGGCCACGCTGCGCGGCACGCAGCCGATGTTTGCGGCCGACGGTTCAGCCCTGGCCACGGTGCAGGCCGGCTACACCTTGGTCTGGGCCGCGCACGGCACGCTGCTGGCGCGCCACGAGGGTGTGGCGCCGGTGTTCGGGCCCGGCGGCATGGTGATCACGCAGCAAGGCAGCGCCAGCGTGCTGTGGCGCACCGGGCAGCCGCCGCTGCGCTTGGCCGGCA
Source organism: Burkholderiales bacterium (assembly GCA_043756905.1). Lineage (GTDB taxonomy): Bacteria > Pseudomonadota > Gammaproteobacteria > Burkholderiales > Burkholderiaceae_C > Rubrivivax. Next base: position 8,019 of record JAYUQE010000293.1, read on the forward strand.
CGGCCGCACGCATCTCGCCCGACGGGCAATGGGTCATGACCACCGTGGACGGCCAGCGCACCCGTGTGGCCGATGTGGCTGGCAACGAGCTGGCGCTGCTCGATGGGGTGTCGGGCCAGTTCTGGCCCAGTGGCCCGCTGGCACTGACGGCCGGCGCCAACGGCCTGGTTCGCCTGTGGGATTTGCGCCGCCTGCCGGCCACCACCCTTGCCGCGGCGGCGCGCCTGTGGGGCGTGCCGGCAGCCGAGCTGGCGGCGCTGGCGCCAGCGCCCGGTGCGGGGGATGGTGGCGCGAGCTGCACCGAGGGTTGCGCCACGCCCGACCCCCACACCAGGGTCTGGATCGGCGCGCACGGCGTGACCCCGGGCCGGCCTTTCACGGCCAGCCTGCGCCTACACAGGGTTGAGCGCGGCACGCCGCCGGGCGGCGCCGCATTGCGCGTGAACGAAGCGGGCGGTGGCGATCGCCACGACTGCCAGATGCCCCTGGCGCCCCTGGTCTTTTCACCAGCGCCGGGCCACGACCTGGCGCTGGGTTGTGGTGAAGGCATCGTGCGCGTGCTCAGCCTGGCGGGCCAGATGAAGTGGCAAGCGCGCCATGACGGCGGCGTCACGCGCCTGCGCTTTTCGCGCCACGGCGAGCACCTCGTCACCACGTCGGTGGACCGCACGGCGCGCTTGTGGCGGGCCGACACCGGGGCGGCGCTGGCCACGCTGGCCGGCCACGACAGCGAAGTCACCGATGCCGTGTTTGCCGCCCACGGCCAGCGCATCGCCACCCTCACCAGCCGCGGCACACTGCGCCTGTGGCTGGCCGACGGCACGCTGCTGGCCCGCATCGCCGTGCCGGGTGATGCCATCGTGGCGGCCGCCTTCAGCACCGACGGCCGCTTCGTGCTGGCGCGCACCGCCGGCGGCAGTTGGCGGCGCTGGCTGGCCGGCCCGGCGCAACTTGCGCAGGAATTTGCCGGGTTGGGTGAACTCAGTGCCGCGCAGCGCAACGAGCTGGGTCTTCTTCAATAGGGCCAGCAGGGCGCGGCCCGGCCCGGCCTGGCACGCAGGCATCATCGGGTCATGCGCCCACACGCCCCTCACCACTACAGCGCCGCCGCCGAACGCAACCGCGGCCCGATCCTGGCTGAGCTGCAGCGCCTGCTGCCGCCGCGCGGCCGGGCGTTGGAGATCGCCGGCGGCAGTGGCCAGCATGCGGCGCACTTTGCCGCCGGCCTGCCCGGTTGGTGCTGGCAATCCAGTGATGGCGACGCGCAGGCGCTGCCCTCGCACGCCGCCTGGTGTGCCGGCTTGCCCAATGTGCTGCCGGCGCTGCACCTTGACGTGCTGGCCACGCCCTGGGCCGGTGTGCCGGGCGAGCTTGACCTGATCTTCAGCGCCAACTTGCTGCACATCTCACCCTGGGCTTGCTGCGCGGCGTTGATGCAAGGCGCGGCGCAGCACCTGGCGCCAGACGGCAAGCTGCTGACTTACGGCCCTTACGTGGTGGATGGCGAACCCACCGCGCCCAGCAACCTGGCGTTCGATGCCGACCTGCGCGCGCGCAACCCGCAGTGGGGCCTGCGCAAGCTGGGCGATGTGGCGGCGCAGGCGCAGCAAATCGGCCTGGGCTTGAAGGAGCGCATCAGCATGCCGGCGAACAACCTGTTGCTGGTGTGGGGGCGTTTAACCAGCAACGTTTGAAATCAGCCGAAGGTGGAATCCGATGAAAGCCGTTTACTACGAACAAGTGGGGCCCGCCGACGAGGTGCTGCAATTTGCCGACCTGCCCGACCCCACCCCAGCGCCGGGCGAGGTGCGGGTGCGGGTGCAATGGAGCGGCGTCAACCCGTCTGACGTGAAGTCGCGCGCCGGCCTGCGCAGCCGCGTGCTGCCCTTTGCGCGCATCATTCCGCACAGCGACGGCATGGGCGTGATCGACGCCGTGGGCGAGGGCGTGGCCGCGCAGCGCATCGGCCAGCGCGTGTGGCTGTGGAACGCCGCCTGGGGCCGGCCCTTTGGCAGCGCCGCGGAATTCACCTGCCTGCCGCAGCGCCAGGCGGTGCCGCTGCCGGACAACGTTCCAGGTGAGGCTGGCGCCTGCCTGGGCATCCCGGCCCTCACTGCCTTGCACGCGGTGTTGATGGACGGTGGCGTGGCCGGCAAGACCGTGCTGGTGGCCGGCGGCGCCGGCGCCGTGGGCCACTATGCCGTGCAGTTGGCCAGCCGCCTGGGTGCCGTCAGAGTGATCAGTACCGTTAGCAGCGATGCCAAGGCCGCCCTGGCACGCTCGGCCGGCGCCGACGATGTGATCAACTACAAGACCGAAGCCGTGGCCGAGCGGGTGCGCGACATCACGCAAGGCCAGGGCGTGGACCGCATCATCGAACTGGACATCGCCGTCAACGGGGCGATGGATATGGATCTTCTTCAGCCGGGCGGCGAGTTGGTGGCCTATGGCAGCAGCCCGCAGCCGCTAAACCTGCCGTTCCCGGTGCTGCTGGCCAGGAACATCCAGTTGAAGTTCTTCATGGTCTACCACCTCAGCGACGCCGACCGCGCCCGCGCGCAGGCCACCTTGCAGCGCCTGCTGGCCCGCGGCGAACTGGCGCACAACATTGCCCTGCGCCTGCCGCTGGCCCAGGCCGTGCAGGCGCATGAAGCGGTGCAGGCCGGGCAGACGATGGGCAATGTCGTGCTGAAGCTGGGGTAACGCCGCGCTTGATGCGCGGCCGCGTGCCGCGCTGCTCGATGGCGACCCAGACCGCGCCTGCGATCCGGCACCAGCTTGCGCTTGCCTAGACAGGC
>JAYUQE010000294.1:0-3817 GCA_043756905.1 Burkholderiales bacterium
TTCATCGCCCACGCTGCGGCCGTGTTCAGCGTTGATCTCCTTGCAGCCATCGACGTTGATGACCAGCAGCGCCGCGGGTCGCGCCTGCGGTGCCGCGCACGCCAAAGCGCGCTCCAGATGCTTGCTGAACACGCCCCGGTTCGGCAGTGGGGCCGGGCTGTCGCGCGGCGCTTGTTCATGCAACAGGCGCTGTTCGCTTTGAGACTGCGCCTGCTCGTTGAACGCGCGCAGGAGCGCAGCATGAGCGGCCTGGGTTTCACATTCCAGGCCCTCGCGGCGGTTGAATTCATGCGCCAGCGTGCCTTGCAGTTGATCCAGCGCCAGCACGCACTCGAGCACGGTGGCTTGCAGCCGTGCCGCGCCGTGAACCACCTGCATGTGCGGTTGCGGCAATGTGCCCATTGATTCGGCCACGGTCAGGCGCAGCCGCTCCATCACCGCACTCAGCAGATCGTGCCAATCTTCCAGCGCCACATCGGCCGTGGCGTCACTGCGGGCCAGGTGCCGCTGCGGCTCGGTGCTGGCCGCAAAATGTGAACGCGCCGCCATGCCACCCTGCACCAGCGGCCGTGCGGCGCTGGCACCTGGGGTGCCCGCCGTGAGCGAACCGAAGCTCAGTGCCACGGCTGGCGCAGCAGGCCAGCCAGAACCGGGCTGGGTGGACAGCCGGTGCGCGCCCTTGGCCGGTGTTCGCACAAAGCTGTCGACATGAATCAGTTGCGCAGCGCCGGGCGCGGCGCTGCCGCCATTGCCGCCGCCATTGCCACCATTGCCACCGTGCGGCGTGCCACCGTTCGAGCCCTGGGTGCCGTTGGCCTTCGCTGCGCCACTGTGCGTGGTGGCTGACGCCGAGTCGGCAGCGGTCACGTCGGCGGGGCTTGTGGGCGGCGTTGGTTGCTGTGCTGGGCTGGTCATGACAGGTTTTCGGTTGGGCTGCATTGCATAAGGCCGCATTTCAGCCTGCCGCGGCGGTGCCGTCTGTACGGCACCGCACGGTGACGGCAACCAACAAGCTCTACAGCCAGTACTCCCAAACCCGGGCAAAGATTTCCTTCGCGCGCAGGGCCAGCGAGCGGCGCTGCCAGGTGGCCAGGTCGATGGCCTGCGAGGCTGCCAGGTCGCGCTCGAACATGGCGTGCACCTGGGTACCGAACTGCGCGCCCAGCACCACGGCGTCGAGCTCGTGGTTGTGCACAAAGCTGCGCCAGTCGAGGTTGGTCGAGCCCACGCTGGCCCACACGCCGTCAACCAGCGCGGTCTTCGCATGCAGGATCACACCGCTGCGCTCGTATACCTTCACCCCGGCTTGCAGCAAGCGCTTGTAGTGGCTGCGCCCGGCATGGAACACCAGCCAGGAGTCGGTCTGGCTGGGCAGGATCAGCTTCACGTCCACGCCGCGCGCCGCCGCGCCTTCCAGCGCCAGCAGCAACTGCGGGTCAGGCGCAAAGTAGGCGTTGGTCAGCAGCACACTGGTTTCAGCGCTGACCAGGGCCGACAGCAACGTGGCATAGATCTGGCTGTAAGGCTCGGTGGGTGAACTGCCGATGGCGCGCACCACCAGGTTGCCGGCCTGCTGCGCCGCCGGGAAGTAGCGCCGCGGCGGCAGTGCCGCGCCGCGCTGTTCAGCCCAGGTGGCCAGGAACATCTTTTGCAACTCCGCCACCACGGGGCCACGCAGTTGCAAGTGGGTGTCACGCCAGGCGGGCTCGGCGGGCTCGGTGCTGGTGCCCCGGCGCTGCCTGGCCGAGCCGCCCGAATACACGCTGCTGACGTTGATGCCACCCAGGAACGCCACCTGGCCATCGACGATGAGCAGCTTGCGGTGGTCACGCTGGTTCAGCTCCCAGCCCCGGCGCGCCTGCAGCGGGTTCACGGGGTTGAATTCGAGCACCTTCACGCCACTGTCCACCAGGCGCTGGAAGAACGCTTCGGGCGTGCCCAACGTGCCCACGCTGTCGCGAATGAGGTGCACCGCCACGCCCTGGCGCTGCTTGCTGATGAGTGCCTGGGCAAAGCGCTGGCCCACCTCGTCGTCGTCGAAGATGTAGGTTTCCATGTTGATGTGGTCGCGCGCGGCGTCGATGGCGGCGAACATCGCACGGTAGGTGGCCGGGCCGTCTTGCAGCAGCACGGCGTCGTTGCCGACGGTCAAGGGGCCGTCGGCAACAGCTTCTTCAATGGCCAGGTGGCGCTCGAAGATGTCGGTGGGCGTGCCGCGTTTTTGCAGCCGCGCCAGCACCGCCTGGCTTTGCGCGGCCGACAGCGGCCCGCGCACGCCGACCAGTTGCACCGCCGTGGGCGGCGCGTCGCGCGGGCTGGGCAGAGTGGGCAAGGCAATGGGACCGCCGGCACAGCCGGGCAACGCCACCAGCAGGCCCAGCACCAGCGCGGCGCTGGTCAACGCGCGCCGCATCAATTGCCGGCCGGCGTGGCCTTTGATGGCGTCACAGACGCCCCATCAATAACAACACGACCACCACCAAAACCACCAGTCCCAAGCCGCCGCTGGGGCCATAGCCCCAAGCGCGGCTGTGCGGCCAACTGGGAAAGGCGCCGATCAACAGAAGGATCAGAACGATCAACAAAATGGTGCCCAGGCTCATGTGTGGCTCCTAGAGGTGGTGATGTTGGAAACCCGCACGGCGCTGCCGGCGGCACGCATGGTCACTTCGGCGTGGCCGCACTGGCCGGTGTTTCCGAGGCCATGGGCATGACCACGACCACGCCGCTGTCGCCTGGCTTGCCGGTGCTGCCGGTGGCCCCGGTGCTGCCCGTGGCCCCCGGGGGCCCGGCCGGCCCCGGCACGACCACGGGTGCGGGTGCTGCCGGCACGTTCACCACCGTGGGTTTGTCGCAGGCCAGCAAGCCGGCGCTGGCCAGCAGGGCACAGATCAATGAGGACGGTTTCATGTCAATTCCTTCGCAGTGGGGCAAGCGGCGCGAGCGGCGCCCGGAGCGCGGCGCAACCCGAGGCGGCGCCATTCAGTGCACGCACCAGCGTACGGGTCGACGTGTGGGAGTTCGGTGCGCTGGCGCACACTGGGGCGATTTCCTTCAAACCTTCGGCGGCACAGCACACGGGCCGCCGCGCCGCGCCCGCACCGGCTTCACGCCGGCTGCATCACGCTCGCATAGGCCAGGCGGTCGGCCGCATAACAGTTGCATGCAGCGGCTTCCAGGCCAGCGCGGTCCAGTACATGCAGCTCGCCGCGTGCGTACTCGATCAAGCCACTGCGTTGCAAGCCGCCCGCGGCGCCGGTGATGCCGACCCGGCGCACGCCCAGCATGTAGGCCAGGAACTCGTGGGTGACGTGAAAGCGTTCGCTGTGCGCGCGATCCTGGCTCATCAACAGCCAGCGCGCCAGGCGCGGGCCGATGCGGTGGAAGCGCAGGCACGCCGCCGACGACGTGAGCTGCCCCATCAGCACATACAGGTAGCGGTGCAGCACACGTTGCAAGGCCGTGCTGCGCGCCAACTCCTTGCGAAACGGCGCCGTGGCCACGCGACAGGCGTGCCCCGGGCCCTGCACCAGGGCATGCAAGGGTGCGGTGGCCACCCCTTGCGCCAACTGCGCACCCAGCATGCCTTCGTTGCCGACCATGCCCACCTCCAGGCTGGGTTTGCCGTCAACCAGCGTCAGCAGGGATATGAAGCCTGTAGTGGGAAAGTAGACATGGCGGGTGGCCTGTCCGGGTTGGCACAACACCTCGGCCAAGACCAGTTGGACAGGTTCACACAGGGCGAGCAAGCGCAGCCGATCCGGCCGCGGCAGCATGTTGATGAGTTGGTTTTCCACGCTGCCCACAGGGCGCTCCA
>JAYUQE010000295.1:0-10717 GCA_043756905.1 Burkholderiales bacterium
TTTTCCCCGCCATTTATTCACTGGCCCGCGCCGCTTCGGGTGTTGAAAGAGAAGTCCCATGCCCCTCATCATTCAAACCACCACGGCCAAGGTTGTAGCCATCCAGGGCCGCGCCTTCATCCGCGACTCGCTGGGCAACCTGCGCGCGCTCAAGGTGGGTGACGTCGTCGTCAAGGGCGACCAGGTGCTCACCGAGCAGGACACCATCGTCCAGATGACCCAGGACCTTGACGGCGCCAGTGCGGCCGGCCCAGCCTCAGCCGCCGAGCCCACGCCGGCGCCCCTGCCGCGCCCGGCAGCCGTGCTCGTGCCACGCCCCGCGCCGCCGGCCGAACCTGCCAGCGCGGCGGCGCAGGATGTGGAACGCGCCATCATCGGCATCGAGCGCGCCGCCCCGCAAGACGCGCCGGGCGCCGGGTTGAGCAGCGCCGAAGGCGGCTTCCTGCCGGGCCTGCGCGTGGACCGCGTCGTCGAGCCCGTGGTGCCGGCTTCGGTGCACACCACGCCGATCAGCGGCGCCAGCCTGCCGGCACTGCCGCTGGACGACACGCAGCGCCGCGCGGCCGCCGCGCCCGAACCCGAGCCCGAGCCCGTTCTTCCGGCCTTGAGCGTGGCCGACGCGCGCGTGAACGAAAGCGCCGGCACGCTGAGCTTCAGCGTCAGCCTGAACGCACCGTCGGCCTTGCCGGTGAGCGTGAACTACAGTTTGACATCAGGCACGGCCACGCTCGGCGCCGACTTCACCGCGGCATCAGGCACCCTGCGTTTTGCGCCCGGCGTCACCGAGCTCGGCGTCAGCGTGCCGATCCAGGACGACACGGTGTTCGAAGGCGACGAAACCTTCTTCATCAACCTGCAAGATGCGGTCAACGCCAGCCTGGCCGATGCCCAGGGCCAGGCCACCATCATTGACAACGACGCCGCGCCGGTGGTGAGCGTGCTGCTGGCCGGTGCCGAAGTGACCGAAGGCGCGCCGCTGGTGTTCGACGTCAGCTTAAGCAACGCCTCGGCCAGCGTTACCACGCTGGCGTTCTCGCTGGCCGGCGGCAGCGCCGGCGCGGCCGACATCGGCGCACCCAGTTTCAGCCACGGCGTCAGCCTCAACCTCGACGGCAGCCTGAGCGTGCCCGCGGGGGTTGCGGCCTTCAGCATCAGCGTGCCGACCTTGCGCGACGAACTCATCGAACCCGACGAGACGCTGCGCCTGAGCGTGGGCGGCGTCAGCGCCAACGGGTTGATCCACGACGGCACGCCGCCGCCGCTGCCGGCCCTGGCGATCAACGATGTCAGCGTGAATGAGGCCGCGGGCACGATGAGCTTCACGGTCAGCCTGAGCGCGGTATCGAGCACGCCGGTGAGCGTGAATTTCGGCACCGCCGACGGCACGGCCAGCGCCGGCGCCGACTACACCACCACCCTGGGCAGCCTGAGCTTCGCGCCCGGTGTGCTGAGCCTGACGCTGACCGTGCCGATCGTTGATGACGCCGTCTTTGAAGGCAACGAGCGTTTCAGCGTCACCCTGAGCGCGCCCGTGGGCGCCACGCTGGCGCGTGCCAGGGGCGTGGGCGAGATCATCGACAACGACAGCGCGCCGGTGGTGCTGTCGGTGCAGCCGGGGGCACCCGGTGTGCCGGGTGACGCGGTGCCCGAAGGCACGCCGCTGGTCTTCACCGTCACCCTGGGCGGCCTGGCGGCAACGCCGCAGACCTACCCCTTCAGTCTGGGCGGCGGCACGGCCGGCGCGGCCGACTTCGGCGCGCCGCTGTTCAGCAACGGCGTGGTGTTGAACGCCAATGGCACGCTCACCGTGCCGGCGGGCGTGGCCAGCTTCACCATCACCGTGCCGACCACGCAAGACAGCCTGGTCGAGGGCGACGAAACCGTGCGCTTAAGCGTGGGCGGCGTGGTGGCGCTGGGCACCATCGTTGACGATGACCTGGCGCCACCACCCACCATCACCGGCATCGAACCCGGCGCGCCCGGCGCGGCGGGCGACGCCGTGCCCGAAGGCACGCCTGCGGTGTTCACCGTCAGCCTCAGTGGCGCGTCCAACTTGCCGCAGACCTACCCGTTCAACCTGGGCGGCGGCACGGCCGGCGCGGCCGACTTCGGCACGCCACTGTTCAGCAACGGCGTGGTGTTGAATGCCGACGGCACGATCACCGTGCCGGCTGGCGTGGCCAGTTTCACCGTGACCGTGCCGACCACGCAAGACAACATCGACGAGCCGCTGGAGACGCTGCCCTTGAGCATCGGCGGCATCACCGCCGTGGCCAGCATCATCGACGACGACCCGGCACCTGGCGTCGCTTCGGTTGCACTGGCCGGCGCCGGCGCGCGCGTGCCCGAAGGCGCCGAGCTGAGCTGGGCGGTGACGCTGAGCAACCCTTCATCTCAGGCCGTGACGCTGGCCTATCAGTTGGGCGGCGGCACGGCCAGCGCGGCCGACTTCGGTACGCCCGCATTCAGCAACGGCGTGGTGTTGAATGCCGACGGCACGCTCACCGTGCCGGCGGGGGTGACGAGTTTCACCGTCACGCTGCCGACCACGCAAGACAGCCTGGTCGAGGGCGACGAAACCGTGCGCTTAAGCGTGGGCGGGGTCAGCGCCACCGGCACCATCGTTGACGATGATGTGGCGCCACCGCCCACCATCACCGGCATCGAGCCCGGCGCGCCCGGCGCTGCGGGCGATGCCGTGCCCGAAGGCACGCCCGCGGTCTTCACCGTCAGCCTCAGTGGCGCGTCCAGCTTGCCGCAGACCTACCCGTTCAACCTGGGCGGCGGCACGGCCGGCGCGGCCGACTTCGGCGCGCCGCTGTTCAGCAACGGCGTGGTGTTGAATGCCGACGGCACGATCACCGTGCCGCCCGGCGTGGCCAGCTTCAGCGTCAGCGTGCCGACCACGCAGGACAGCACGCACGAGGCCGATGAAACGCTGCCGCTGCGCATTGGCGGCGTCAGCGCCACGGCCACCATCATCGACGACGACCCGGCGCCCATCGTCATCGCGGTCACGCCCGATGCGCCCCGGGTCAATGAGGGCAACGAACTGGTCTTCACGGTCAGCCTCAGCGCTGCTTCCGAGTTGCCGCTGACGCTGCCATTCGGCCTGGGCGGCACGGCCGGTGCGGCCGACATCGGCGCGCCGTTGTTCAGCAATGGCGTGACGCTCAACCCCGACGGCACGCTCAATGTGCCCGCCGGCGTGACGAGCTTCAGCGTCACCCTGCCCACGCTGGCCGACGGCATTGATGAACCCGACGAGACCCTGGTGTTGAACGTGGGCGGCGTGGCCGGCAGCGCCGTCATCAATGATGGTGACCCGGCCCCCGGCGTCATCAGCATCACCCTGGCCACGGCCAGCGTGCCCGAAGGCGGCACCATGGTCTTCAACGTCGCGCTCGGCGGCGCTTCGGCCGCGCCCACCAGCTACCCCTTCAGCCTGGGCGGCGGCACGGCCAGTGCGGCCGACTTCGGCGTGCCGGTGTTCAGCAATGGCGTGGTGTTGAACGCCGACGGCACGATCACTGTGCCCGCTGGCGTGGCCAGTTTCAGCGTCAGCGTGCCCACGCTGCAAGACCTGATCGACGAGACCGACGAGAGCCTGACGCTCACCGTGGGCGGCGCGTCGGCCAGCGGCACCATCGTCGATGACGACGCCCCGCCCAGCGTGACCGGCATCGAGCCCGGCGCGCCGGGCAGCACGGACGATGTGGTGCCCGAGGGCAGCGTGGCGGTGTTCACCGTCAGCTTGAGCGGCCCGTCGGTCGCGCCGCTGACCCTGCCCTTCAGCCTGGGTGGCGGCAGCGCCGGTGCGGGCGACTTCGGCGCGCCGGTGTTCAGCGCCGGCGTGGTGCTGAATGCCGACGGCACGATCACCGTGCCGCCCGGCGTGAGCAGCTTTACTGTCAGCGTGCCCACCACACAAGACAGCACGCAGGAAGCCAACGAAACCTTGCCCATCAGCATCGGCGGCATCACGGCCACGGCCACCATCATCGACGACGACCCCGTGCCCAGCGTGGGCGCGGTGGTGGCCACGGGCGGGCGCACGGCCGAGGGCGGCGAGCTGGTCTTCAGCGTCACGCTCAACGGCAATTCCGATCAAGCCACAAGTTTGCCCTTCAACATCGGCGGCGGCACGGCCGGCTTGGCCGACATCGGCACGCCGGTGTTCAACAACGGTGTCACCCTCAACGCCGACGGCACGCTGAATGTGCCGCCTGGCGTGGCCAGCTTCACCATCACCGTGCCGGTGCTTGAAGACGGCATCGACGAGATCGAGGAAACGCTGGTGCTCAATGTCGGCGGGGTCAGTGCCAGCGGCATCATCACCGCCGGCTTCGCGCCGCCCATCATCCTCATCGAGCCGGGAGTGCCCGGCAGCGGCGACGACTCGGTGCGCGAAGGCGACACCGGCGTGTTCACCGTCACCCTGGCCGGCGCGCCCAACGCCCCGGCGCACTATGCCTTCAGCCTGGGCGGCGGCAGTGCCGGCGCGGGCGACTATGGCGCGCCGGTGTTCAGCAACGGCGTGGTGTTGAACGCCGACGGCACGATCACCGTGCCGGCCGGCGTCACGACGTTCGTGGTGAGCATTCCCACCGTGCAGGACAGCCTGGTTGAGGGCAACGAAACGGTGCCGCTGCGCATCGGCAGCATCACCGCCACGCTGACCATCATCGATGACGACGGCCCCAACGGCGCGCCGCTGGCCGGTGCCGACAGCGCCAGCACGCCCGAAGACGCCGCCGTGCTGGGCAATGTGCTGGCTAACGATAGCGATGGGCAGCAACAGGTATTGACCGTGACCGGCGTGGCCTTCGGCGGCCAAACCGGCGCGCCCGGCGAGCCGCTGAGTGGCGCCTGGGGCAGCCTGGTGCTCAACCCCAATGGCGCTTTCATCTACACACCCGGCGCGCAGGCGCAGGCGCTGGACGATGGGCAGCGCGCCACCGATGTGTTCACCTACGCCGCCAGTGATGGCGCGGGTGGCCTGGCCAGCACCACGCTGACCGTCACCATCGTGGGCAGCAACGACGCGCCGATCACGTCGGCCGATACCGGCAGCACGCCCGAAGACACACCGATCAGCGGCAACGTGCTGGCCAACGACAGCGACCCTGATGGTGAGCCTGTTCAGGTGCTGTCGTACAGCGTGTCAGGCCTGGCCGGCAGCTTTGCGCCGGGCGCGCCGGCGGTGATCCCGAATGTGGGCGAACTGGTCATCAACGCTGATGGCAGCTTCAGCTTTGAGCCCGTGCCCGACTACCACGGCCCGGTGCCCGCGGCCACCTACCTGGCCGGCGACGGCAGCAGCAGCACGCCCGGCACCCTGAGCCTGAGCGTGACGCCGCGCAACGATGTCCCGCAAGCCTTGGCCGATGCGGCCGGCACCGATGAAGACACAGCGGTCAGCGGCAATGTGCTGGTCAACGACAGCGATGTCGATGGCCCCGGCCTGCTGGTGGCGGACGTGAGCTTTGGCGGCAGCAGCGTGGCACCCGGCGCCGCGTTGGTGGCGCAGTACGGCAACCTGGTGGTGCAGGCCGACGGCCAGTACACCTACACGCCCGGGGCTGCAGCACAAGCGTTGCTGGCCGGCCAGAGCGTGCAGGAGCAGTTCAGCTACACGGTGAGCGATGGTGCCGGCGGCAGCGCACAGGCCACGCTGACCCTCACTGTCGTTGGCCGCGACGACGCGCCGCCGCTGCTGACGCCTGGCTATGTGGCGGTCTCGGAAGAAGGCCTGGGCGGCGGCTTGCCCGATGCGCAGGGCAGCCCGCAAGACGGCACCAACGCCACCAGCACCAGCGGCACGGTACGCATCACCGACCCCGAAGGTGGCGCCATCAGCAACCTGGTGTTGCAGGCGCCCGTCTTGGCCCTCACCAGCGGCGGCGCCGCGGTGGCCTGGGCCGGCAGCGGCACGCAGGAGTTGGTGGCCAGCGCCAACGGCCAGGTCGTGGCCAGCGTGAGCATTGACGATGCGGGCCACTACGGCTTCAAGCTGCTGGGGGCGTTGGATCACCCCGCGGGCGGCGGCGAAAACATGCTCACGCTGGACATCGGTGTGAGCGCCAGTGACGGCGCACGCCAGGGCAGCGGCGTCATGCGCATCCATGTGGAAGACGATGCGCCCAGCGTGGCGCCTGTGCACGGCCAGGTTAACACGGTGGACAGCAACGTGATGATCGTGCTCGACGTCTCGGGCTCGATGGCCAACGCCAGCGGCATCAGCGGGCTGACCCGGTTGCAAGCCGCGGTCAAGGCCGTGGGCGAGCTGCTCGATCGTTATGACGACGCCGGCAACGTGGCGGTGCGGCTGGTCACTTTCTCCAGCCACGCCAAGGCCCTGGGCGAGTGCTGGACGACGGTGGCACAGGCCAAGGCGCTGCTGGCCAACGTGCAGGCCAACGGCGGCACCAACTATGACGAAGCCCTGGCCGACGCGATGGCGGCGTTTGGTGCCGGCGGCAAGATCAGCGGCGCGCAAAACGTGTCGTACTTCCTGTCTGACGGCAAGCCCACGTACGGTTCGGGCACGGTGACCGAGCTTTCGGGCGGTGGCCAAACCTCGCTTACAAATAACCCGGCCACCAACGGCACGGGTCATGACGGCACGGGCGCCGACACCGGCATACAAGTGGTTGAAGAAGGCCTGTGGACGCAGTTCCTCAATGCCAACCAGATCAACTCCTTTGCGCTGGGCCTGGGCGGCGGCCTGCCCAACACCCTGGCCCTGGACCCGGTGGCCTATGACGGCCGTGCGCACACCAACACCGCGGGCCAACTGGTCACCGACTTCCATGCGCTGGGCAGCATGTTGCTGGCCACCACGGCCAGCCACAGCGGCCAGTTGCTGGCCGGCGTGGGCGCCGACGGCGGTGCGCTGCAATCGTTCAGTGTGGGCGGCGTGAGCTTCAGCTACCAGGCCGGCAGCGCCGGCGAGCCCGGCACTGTGTGCGCCAGCGGCCCGGCGGTGTACCGCTTCGATGCCGCCACGCAGACCCTGCATGTGCCCACCGCGGCGGGCGGCGAGTTTCATGTTGACATGGTGGGCGGCGGCTATTCATACAGCGCGCCTGCGGCGGCGCATGCCGGCTTCAGCGAAAGCTTTGCGTTCAGCGTGGTCGATGGCGACGGCGACGTGGCCCAAGCCAGCGGCAGCCTGAACGTGGCGGCCACCGTCAGCAGCGGCACCACGGCGGGTGCTGATTTGATCCACGGCACACCAGGCGCCGACTACTTGCTGGGCGGCGGCGGCGCTGATGTCTTCAAGTGGAGCCTGGGCGACCCTGGCCAGCCCGGCGCGCCGGTGGCAGACCGCATTGGCGACTTCAACCCCGCCAGCCGCAGCGCCGGCGGCGATGTGCTGGACTTGCGCGATTTGCTGCAAGGCGAAAGCCTGGCTTGCGGCAGCGGCAACCTGGCCAACTTCCTGGACTTCGACACCGACAGCCTGCCGGGCAGCACGGTGCTGCGGGTCAGCAGCAGCGGCGGCTTCACGCAGGGCCAGTACAACGCCTGCGCCGAAGACCAGCGCATCGTGCTCGAAGGCGTGGACCTGCGCAGCTCGCTGGGCCTGGGCTGCCAGGCCAGCGACAGCCAGATCATTCAGGAGCTGCTCAACCGCAACAAGCTGGAGGTAGGGCCGTGAGGGCGCTATAACCTGGCTATAACCGCCGATTGAACAGGCTTGACTCACTCCTGCCACCCGCACCCCCCGCCATGCCCTACGCCGTTCGCAACGCCGCGCAAGAAATCACCAGCCTGCACCGCCACGACCCCGGCGTGGGCGAACTGCTGGCCCCTGACGACCCGCAGGTGCGCGCCTTCCTGGGTCTGGATGACACGTCGCCAGAAGGCGAGGCCGGCAGCGGCGCGTTCGGCCGGCTCGATGCCGATTTCGTTCGCGTGCTCGAAGACGTGATCGACGCCCTGACCAGCCGCAACCTGATCAACATCACCGACCTGCCCGAACTGGCCCAGGCCAAACTGTTCGCGCGTCGGAGCTTTCGCGACCGCTCGGCCCAGCATGCACTGCACCTGTTCGAACGCGGCGCCATGGGCGACGTGATCTGACCAGGCCTGGGTGGGCGGAGCCCGCGGCCGCGTCGAATATCACGGCCACAGCTCGTGAAGAATGACCGCCGCATGCCGTGTGAGGGCGGCAGGTGCTTGCTCGATGCCTTGAATCGGGCAAACTGTCACGGCAGCGCCAGAAATGGGCATAACGCCTGCCGCGACGCGCCACCGCGCACGCGCCAAATCAACCGGAGCAGACCATGAGCGATTACAGCGCCGACATCGGCAAATACACCCAAACCGTCAACGAAGCCGCCGTCTCGGCCATCGTCAAGTATTGCGGCATCGCGCTGCGCAACAAGGATTCGTCGCTGGTATCCACCTCCGACGCCAGCGAGTTGGCCACGGTGCGTGACGGCTTCGCGGCCAAGAAACTCGGCCTGGCCGCCGACGCGGCGGACGTCGGCATCCAGGCCACGGCGGCCAAGATGAAGGGCGAGCACACCAAGAGCCGCGTCACCTTTTACTACCTGCTGGCCGAGGCAACGGGCACGCTGGGCAAGCTGGCCTGACCCGCGCGGCAGGTGCCCCCCGCGGCAGGCGGTGGCTGCGGGGCGAGCGTGGGAAGATGCGGCCCGTGCGGCGAGCGGCCGTGCGAACGCCAGCCACCCATGCAAGCCATCATCCACAGCCTGCTCGACACCGATCTCTACAAGTTCACGATGTGGCAGGCCATGCTGCATCGCCACCCGGAAACGCGCGCCGAATACACCTTCGTCGCGCGCGACCCGGGTGAGTACCCGCTGTCGCACTTGTTGGGTGAGATCAACGAGCAGCTTGACCACCTGTGTTCGCTGAGCTTCAAGGAAGACGAGCTGGCCTACCTGGCCGGGCTGCGCTTCATCAAGAGCGACTTCGTCGACTTCCTGCGCATCTTCAAGTTCCAGCGCGCCTTCATCGACGTGCGCACCCGCGGTGAGTTGATCGAGGTCGTGGCAAGCGGGCCGCAGGTGCATGTCATGGCCTTCGAGATCTTCGTGCTGGCCACCATCAACGAGCTGTACTTCCGCCGCTTCGACCAAGCCGCGGCCATTGCGCAAGGCCGGGTGCGCTTGCAGGCCAAGATCGGCATGCTGCGCGCCTTTGAGCAAGAGCCGCGCCGGCGCCACCCCTTTGAATTCTTTGACTTCGGCGTGCGCCGCCGCTTTGCCGGGCGCTGGCAGCGCGAGGTGGTGGCCACTTTGCGCGCCGAGGTGCCGCAGTTCTTCAAGGGCACGTCCAACGTGCTGCTGGCGCGCGACCTCGATTTGGTGCCCATCGGCACCATGGCCCACGAATACCTGCAAACCTTCCAGGCCACCGGCGTGCGGCTGCGCGACTTCCAGCGCGCCGGGCTGGAGTCGTGGGTGCAGGAATACCGTGGCGACCTGGGCATCGCCCTGACCGACGTGGTCGGCATGGACGCCTTCCTGGCTGATTTCGATCTGTATTTCGCCAAACTCTTCGACGGCCTGCGCCACGATTCGGGCGACGCCGTCGTCTGGGGCGAAAAGGCCCTGGCGCACTATGCCAAGCTGCGCATCGACGCCCACACCAAGCGGCTGGTGTTTTCAGATGGCCTGAGCATCGAGCGCGCCTTGCAGCTGTACCGCCACTTCGGCGATCGCACGCAACTGGGCTTTGGCATCGGCACGCAGCTGACGAACGACATGGGCCTGGCGCCGCTGAACATCGTGATGAAGCTCACCCAGTGCAACGGGCAGCCGGTGGCCAAGCTGTCAGACAGCCCGGGCAAGACGCTGTGCGATGACGAAACCTTCCTGGCTTATTTGCGCCAGGTATTCAACGTCAAACATTGATCAACACAGCAGCTCGATGAGATTGGGCGCGCCGCTGGCCAGGCCGCGGCGCAGCAGCCGGGCCAAACTGTCCAGATCACTGGCTTGCGCGGCTTCAACGCCATGGCCGCGCGCCAGGGCACACCAGTCGAGATTCGGCCGATCCAGCGTCAGCATGTCGGTGGCGCGCTGGCCGGGGGCGCCGGCGCCGACGTTGGCGAATTCGCCGCGCAAGATGTTGTAGGCGCGGTTGGCGAAGACCAGCACTGTGACCGGCAAGCCCTCGCGCGCCATCGTCCACAAGGCTTGCAAGGTGTACATCGCGCTGCCGTCGCCTTCCAGCGCCAGCACCGGCCGGCCCGGGCAGGCCAGCGCGGCGCCCACCGCCACCGGCAGGCCGAAGCCGATCGAGCCGCCCATGCTGGCCAGCCAGTCGTGCGGCGCGGCATGGGTGGTTTGGGCGGCGAAGCTGCGGCCCGACGACACCGCTTCATCGACCACGATTGCCCCCACCGGCAGCAAGGCGCCGATCACCGCTGCCACGCCGTTCAGGGTGACGGCGCCCGCCACCAGCGCGGGCGGCTCGTGGCGCGCCACGTGCGCCGGCGCGGTGTGGCGCGCACCCAGTTCGTCAGCCAGGGCTTCGAGTGCGGCCTCGATGTCTTGCGCCACCGTGGCCAGTTCGGTGAAGGCGCAGCCAGGGTCGGCCAGCAGGCCGGGCTTGCCTGGGTAGGCAAAGAAACTCACCGGCGGCTTGGCGCCGGCCAGCACGATGTGCCGCAGGTCTTGCAACAGCGCCACGGCCTGCTCCACCACATAGGGAACGCGCTGCACGGCCACCCGGCCGG
>JAYUQE010000296.1:0-10712 GCA_043756905.1 Burkholderiales bacterium
GCCCACCCCCACGATGGCACCGGTGATGGTGTGCGTGGTGGACACCGGAATGCCCAACGCAGTGGCCAGGAACAGCGTCATGGCGCCGCCTGTTTCGGCACAGAAGCCGCCCACCGGCTTCAGTTTGGTGATGCGCTGGCCCATGGTTTTGACGATGCGCCAGCCGCCGAACATGGTGCCCAGCCCGATGGCCAGGTAGCAGCTCAGGATCACCCAGCTCGGTGGCAGCGCATCGCTGGCCGCGGTGTAGCCGGTGGCAATGAGCAGCATCCAGATGATGCCGATGGTTTTTTGCGCGTCATTGCCGCCGTGGCCGAGCGAATACAGGCCGGCTGACACAAGCTGCAGGCGGCGAAACCAGTTGTCCACCAGCGACGGTGAACTGCGCCTGAACAACCAGGCCACCAGCACCATCAAGATCGAGGCCAACAAGAAACCCAGCAGCGGCGACACGACGATGAACACCACGGCCTTGATCAGCCCCGTGGCCAACAGCTTGCCCGCGCCCGCCTTGGCCACGGTGGCGCCGACGATGCCGCCGATGAGCGCATGCGACGAGCTCGACGGAATGCCGTACCACCAGGTGATGACGTTCCAGGTGATGGCCCCGATGAGCGCACCGAAGACAACGTACTGATCCACCACGCCCGGCTCGACGATGCCCTTGCCCACCGTGGCCGCCACCTTGAGCTGGAAGAACAGGATCGCCACGACGTTGAAGAATGCCGCGAAAAGCACGGCGTTCTGCGGCCGCAGCACGCCGGTGGACACCACCGTGGCAATGGAGTTCGCCGCGTCGTGAAAGCCATTCATGAAGTCGAACATCAAGGCCAGCACGACCAGCATCGCGATGATCCAAAAGGCGGTGGAAGCAGTGGCCATTGGTTTGTCTCAATCAAGTTTCGCGCAGCCACGTAGCTCGCCCCGCGCAGGGGGCTGACGCGACGCAGCGGGTCTTGGGCGCACTCAGGAGTTTTCGAGCACCACGCCTTCGATCAGGTTGGCCACGTCTTCACAGCGGTCGGAGATGGCTTCGAGCTGCTCGTAGATCGCCTTGAGCTTGATCAGCTCGCGCACATCCTGCTCTTCGCGGAACAGCTTGGACATGGCCGAGCGCATCACATGGTCGGCGTCGGATTCCAGGCGGTCGATCTCTTCGCAGGTCTTCAGGGCTGCCGCGCTCACATCGCTTTGATTCAGCCTGGGCATCAGGCTCACGGCGTGCTGCACGCGCTCGCAGCACTTGACGCTGATCTCGCCCAGGCGAATCACCTCGTCGGTGAGCTTGCGCACGTCGTACAACGACAGCGTCTCGGTGGAGTCTTGCAGCAGGTCTGCAATGTCGTCCATGGCGTTGATGAGGCTGAGGATTGGCTCGCGCCCGATGGGCGTGATGAAGGTCTTGTGCAAGACGCGGTTTACTTCCGCGGTGATCTTGTCGGCGGCATGCTCGGCGGCGTTCACCTCGGCGGCGTACTTGCCGCGCAGCACCGGGTCGTCGTAGTTGCGCATCAGCAGCATGAAGGCCTGCGCGCCTTGCGCAATGAACGCTGCATGCTGGTTGAAGAGCTCGAAAAAACTGCCCTCGCGGGCAGCAACTTGCCAAACAACATGGGCTTCTCCTCGTTCTGCGCGAAGTCGTAGGTGTCGCTTCAGGCCAGCTTGTGAATGCGCTGGTTTGCTATGCGTTGCAGGAGTGGTGCGGCCGGGCCGTGGCCGGGCAGCACCAGGGCCGGCGCCAGCTCGAGCAACGGCGCCAACACGAATGCGCGCTCGTGCAGCCGCGGGTGCGGCAGGGTCAGTACGGGCGTGTTCAGCTCAAGCTCGTCGTAGAGCAGCAGATCCAGGTCCAAGGTGCGGGACGCATTCGGGTACGGGCGCAGCCTGCCGTGGCGGTGCTCAATGGCCTGCAATTGCAGCAACAACTGCAACGGCGTCGAGGTGGTCTCGATGGCCGCCACCGCATTGATGAAGTCGGCCCCAGCTGCCAGCACCGGGGCGCTGCGATACAGCGCAGACGCCGCGCGCAAGTGCGTGCCGGTCAGCGCGCCCAGATCATGCAGCGCCTGCCGCAGCGTGCCGGCCGCATCACCCAGGTTGGCGCCCAGGCCAACGTAAGCCAGCGCCATGCTTGTTCACGCCGGCGTGCCGGGCAAGCCGTCATCGCCACCGCCGCCGGGCTTGCGGCGGCGCCGGCGGCGTTTGCGGGCAGGCGCTGCGCCCTCACCAAATTCACCAAATTCACCAGGCTCAGCGGCCTCGGCAGCGTCACCGGGTTGGCGGCGCGGCGCAGGCGTTGCGGCCGCCGCGCCCTCGGTGGGTGCGCTGGGCACGGCTGCCTTCACCACGCGGCGCGGCGCGCGCGTTTCACGCACCGCCAACACCAGGGCCTCGCGCTCTTCATCGCTGCCCAGCGAAAAGTCTTCCCACCATTCGGCCAATTCGGCCGGCGCCTCACCCGCATCGGCACGCAGGCGCAGAAAGTCGAACGCGGCGCGAAAGCGCGGCTGATCCACCAACGAGTACGGCCCGTTGCCGCTGCGCCGCTCGAAGCGCGGCTGCATCATCCAGGTTTCGCGCATGTCGCCGGCCAGCTTGCCGCGGCCGGAGATGTCGCCGATGCGCGCTTCAAACACGGCGTCGATGGCCTGCTGCAGCGCCGGCACGGTGGCTTCGCCGGCGGCGCACAGCGCCTGCCAGCGCAGCTTGGCTTCGTGCCATAACAGGCAGGCCAACAGGAAGCTCGGCGCCACCGGCTTGCCTTCGCCGACGCGGCGGTCGGTGTCGGCCAGCGCGAGTTCAATGAACTTCATGTGCGCGCGCAGGTTGGTGCCGGGGCCACCGCTGGGCGCCAGGGCGGCGTCGAGGATCGGGAAGATGCCGTGGTCGAGCTTGAGCGCCTTGAGCTGTTCGATGCTGCGCAGGCTGTGGCCCGTTTGCAACAGCTTGATCATTTCGTCAAACATGCGTGACGCCGGCACGTTGGGCAGGGCCTTGGCCGCGGCCGCGATCGCCGCCTTGGTCTTGGGCTCGATGGTGAAGCCCAGCTTGGCCGCAAAGCGCGCCACGCGGATGATGCGCACCGGGTCTTCGCGGTAGCGTGTCTCGGGGTCGCCGATCATGCGCAGCACCCGGGCGCGCGCATCCTTCACGCCGTGGTGATAGTCCACCAGCCGCTCGTCGGTGGGGTCGTAGTACATGGCGTTGATGGTGAAGTCGCGCCGCGCCGCGTCTTCGACCTGTGGGCCCCAGACGTTGTCGCGCAGCACGCGGCCGCTGGCGTCGACCACATGGCTCTTGCCGCTGAGCTCGCCCTTCGATGTCTTCTCGTTGCCGGCCACCTGGTCGGCCGCGGCGGCATCGAGCAAGGCGCGGAAGGTGGAGACTTCAATCACCTCGTGCTCGCGCCCACGGCCAAACACCACATGCACGATGCGAAAGCGCCGGCCGATGATGAAGGCGCGGCGGAACAACGCCTTAACCTGCTCAGGTGTAGCGTTGGTCGCCACGTCGAAATCTTTCGGCCGCCAGCCCACCAGCAGGTCGCGCACCGCGCCGCCCACGATGTAGGCCTCGTGCCCGGCTTCCTTGAGCGTGCGCACCACGCGCACCGCGTTGTCGTCGAGCAGCTTGGGGTCGATGCCGTGTTCTGCGGCCGTCAGCTCCATGCGCTTGCCCAGCGGCGGCGGCACGGGCGCTTCGGACTTGCCGAACAACCGGTTGATGAATTTCTTGATCATTCGAAGAGTTTCACGATGGGCCAGCCGCGCTCGCGAGCAATGCGCGCCAGCTCGGGCCCGGGGTTGGTGGCCACCGCGTGCGTGGCCCATTCGAGCAGGGCCAGGTCGTTGGTGGAGTCGCTGTAGAAGGTGATGCGTTCGAAGTCTTCGCGCGCTCGCCCATGCGCGGCCAGCCATTGCTGCACACGTTCCACCTTGCCGTGGCGAAATGCAGGCACGCCGTGGATGGCGCCGCTGGCACGGCCCAGCGCATCGCGCGCCAATTCGGTAGCGATCAAGCTGGGCACGCCCAGCGCCGCGGCAATCGGCGCGGTGATGAAATCGTTGGTCGCCGTCACCACCACCAGCTCGTCGCCGGCACGGGCGTGTTCGCGCACCAGCGCGAACGCGCTCTCGCGCAACGCCGGGCGCACCACCTCGGCCATGAAGCGTTGCGAGGCCTGCGCCAGCTCATGCGCCGGGCGTTCACGCCAGGGTTGAGTGGCGAATTCGATGTAGGCATGGATGTCCAGTTGCCCGGCCTGGTACTGCTCGAAGAACTGCTGGTTGCGTTGGCGAAAGCTCTGCCCGTCGGCCCAGCCCAGGCGCACCATGAATTCGCCGAAAGCATGGTCGGAGTCGATCGGCAGCAAGGTGCCATCCAGGTCGAACAGGGCCAGCCTCACGGTGCCACCTCGTCGTGCAGCCCATGGCTGTGGGCGGTTTCGCGCAGCATCTGCTTGAGCAGCGGCACCGTGACCGCGCGCTTTTCGGCCAGGGCATAGGTGTCAAGACGGTCAAGCAGCCCCATCAGGTGCGACAGATTGCGCTCGAAGCGCGTGAGCAGATAACTCATCACTTCATCGGAAAGGAAGGCACCGCGCCGGTCAGCCTCGCGGCGCAGGGCGGCGCGGGTTTCATGCTCCAGCGGCGGGTGCAGCGCGAAGACATGGCCCCAGCCCAGCCGGGTGCGCAAGTCATCACGCAGTGGCAAATCCACCGGCGGCATGGCCCCGCCAGCAGCCCACTGCGCGCCCTGCGCCGCGGCCAGTTCGAACAAGGCAAAGGCGCGCTGCTGGCATTCGGCGTCGAGCTGTTCGCAATCGTCCACCACCACCAGCCGCGCATCCTCAGGCAAACCCCAAGGCAGCGGCGCGGCGGCATCAAACCAGGCGCAGCGCAGGCCGTCGCGTACCCAGCGCAGCGCCAAGGCACGCAGCAGGTGGGTCTTGCCGCTGCCGCGCGGGCCCCACAGGTACACCGGTGCGGCCAGGGCATGCAGGTTGATCAGATGCGCCAGGGGCGCATCGTTGGCCTGCGCCAGGTAGTTGTCGAAGCTCGGCGCGGGTGGCAGGGCGATGGGCAGGGGCAGTTGTTTCATCAACCGATGTGTCAACAAACCCTACTGCCCGAACAGCGAACTGCCGCGGTACCAGGCCACGGCGCGGCGCACCGCCACCACGGTCACGGCGCTGGCCGGCAGCGCCACCAGCACGCCCACGAAGCCCAGCAGGTGGCCAAAGGCCAGCAGCGCGAAGATCACCGCCAAAGGCGACAAGCCGATGCGCTCGCCCACCATGCGCGGCGTGAGAAACAGGCCCTCACCCAACTGGCCGGCGCCGTAGATGAGCGCCACCATGCCCAGCGCGTAGGGCAGCGGAAACTGCAACAACGCGGCGGTGAGCGCCAGCAGCAAGCCCAGGCCAATGCCGAGGTAGGGCACGAAGATGGCCAGGCCGGTGAACACCCCCACCGGCAGGGCCAGGTCCAGGCCGGCCAGGGTCAAAGCCACGCTGTAGTACACGGCCAGCACCAGCATCACGGCGAGTTGCCCGCGTAGGTATTGGCCGAGCACGGCGTCGCACTCATCCAGAAAACCGTTCACCCGAGCGCGCATGCGCGGCGGCACCAGGCCCTGCACATGCGCCACCACGCGCGGCCAGTCGAGCAGCAGAAAGACCAACACCACCGGCACCAGCACCAGGTTGCCCACGATGGCCAGCACGAAGCTGCCGCCAATGCGCGCTGAAGCCAGCACCGTGCCGAACCAGTCTTCGAGGTTGGCATTGAGGTATTTGAGGACGAAGGCCTTGATGCTTTCCACGTCGAGCGAGGCCTTCACGCCAAACTGCGCCAGCCACGGCACCAGGCTGGCGTTCAGCCGTTCGGCCAGCAGCGGAATTTGCTCCTTGAGCAACGGAATTTCCTTCGACAGGATCGGCACGATCAGCAACAGCAGGCTCAGCAGCGCCGTGGCGGTGAGCAGCACCACCAGCACCACCGCCAGCGCGCGCGGCACACGCCGGCGCGCCAGCCACTCCACTGCCGGCTGCAAGGCATAGGCCAGCACCGCGCCCACGATGAAGGGCGTGAGCACCGGCGCCAGCAGCCACAGCACGGTGCCCACCAAGGCCACAACGGCTGCCCAGCCCAGGGCGTGTCGCTGCTCGGCGTTCAAGGGCATGGCCGCCTGCGTGGCGTCGTTTGCCCCAGGGTCTGCGCCAAGTTCTGCCCCAGGTTCCGCCCCAGATTCCGCTTCAGTTCCATGTTTGGCCACCCAGGCCGCGCAGTTCAAGCACGCGAGCGCGCAGCGCGGCGGCGTCTTCGGCGTCGGGCCGCTCGTCGAGGTAGCACTGCAGGTCTTCGGCAGCCAGGTCGGTAGCGCCGACTTCGGCGTGGGTCAGGCCGCGGTCGCGCCGCTCTTCCCAGGCTTGCGGCAGCAGCACCACCAGGCGGTCGAGCACGCGCAGCAGGCGCGGCCAGTCTTCGGCACCGCGGTGGATTTCCTTCAGGTTGCGCAGCAGCCGCGCCACCACGTCACGCGACGGGGCCGATTGCAAGAACAAGCCCAGCGGCACTTCGAAATCGCCCACCAGGCCGCGCTGGCGGCGGTAGGGGGCCAGGCGTTCGTCGAGGTCGTCGCGCGACAGCGAATGGCCGTTCAGCGGGTCGATGATGACTTCGCCGCGGCTCATCCTCAGCTTGACCAGGAAGTGCCCCGGGAACGACACGCCGCGGGCGGTGAGGCCGATCTGGGTGGCCAGTTCCAGGTACACCATGGCCAGCGTGATAGGAATGCCGCGACGCGTGTGCAACACGTCATTGAGATAGCTGTTGCGCGGGTCGTAGTAGTCGTTCACGTTGCCCGCAAAGCCCAGCTCCTGGAAGAAAAAACGGTTCAGGAAGCGCAGCTTGAACAGCGGCGCGGCGTCGTCGGGGATGCGTCGGCGCAGCCGGGCACCCAGGGCATCGATTTCATCGAGCACGCCTTGGGCGTCCAGCTTCGGGTATTCGTCCTGCGCCACTGAAACGGCCGCTTCCAGCAGCGAAAAGCTGGCGTCATCGGCCACCAGCGTGGCGAAGTAGTCCAGCGGCGTAGGCACCTCGAAACGCAGGCCGCTCAACGTGGGCTCACCAGGCAGGAGTTCATGCAAGCAGTTTACGCGCCGGGCCGCAGCAGCCGCCTGAGCTTCAACCCGCTGGCCGCCAGCATGCCAAAGTACAGCAGCGCCACCCCGCCCAGCACGGCGCCCAACAGCCCGGCGCGGCGCCAGGGTTGCGCGGCCAGGGCAATCCAGTCCAGCGCCTGGGCCGCCCACCACAGTACGCCGCCCAGGGCCAGGCAAGCCAGCGCCACGCGCAAGCCAAACAGCCACCAACCCGGCGCCGGCCGATACACGCCCAGGCGCATCAGGCCCCATAGCAGCCAACCCGCATTGAGCAACGCACCCAGGCCGATGGACAGCGCCAACGCCGCAAAGCCCAGTTGCGGCACCAGCAGCAGGTTCATGAACTGCGTGAAGACCAACACCGCCAGGGCGATGCGCACCGGCGTCTTCACGTCTTGCCGCGCGAAGTAGCCCGGCGCCAGCACCTTCACGCCGATGATGCCCAGCAGCCCCACACCCCAGCCGGTCACGGCCTGCACGGTGTTAGCCACGTCCACGGCCTCGAAGCGGCCGTAGTGGAACAGCACGGCCACCATGGCCGGGGCGAAGACCAGCAGCGCCACGGCGCACGGCGCAGCCAGCAACAACGCCATGCGCAAGCCCCAGTCGAGCATGGCGGAATAGCCGGCCGCGTCTTGGCGCGCCTGGGCCGCGGCCAGTTGCGGCGTCAACACCACGCCCAGGGCAACGCCAAGCAAAGCCACCGGGAACTCCATCAAGCGATCGGCATAGGTTAGCCACGACACCGCACCCACCGCCACGCGCGAGGCGATCTGCGTATTGATGAGCATCGAGATCTGCGCCACCGACACGCCCAGCAAAGCCGGCGCCATGTTGCGCAGCACGGTACGCACGCCCGGGTGATGCCAGGCAGCGCGCACGCCGGCCGGTGCCAGCGCCAGGCGCGGCAGCACACCCACGCGGTGCAGCGCGGGCACCTGCACAGCGAGCTGCAGCACGCCGCCGCCCATCACGCCCACGGCCAGGGCATAGATAGGCTCCCAGCCCTGACGCTCGAACCAGGGCGCCAGCCACAGCGCCGCGGCAATCCAGGCCAGGTTCAGCAACACCGGTGTGGCCGCCGGCACGGCGAATTGCCGCCAGGTGTTGAGGATGCCCGCGGCCAGCGCCACCAGCGACATGCAGGCGATATACGGGAACATGATGCGGGTCATGAACACCGCGTGATCAAACGCCACCAGGCCCGAGGCCATGGCCCACACGACAACCGGCGCGGCCACCACGCCCAGTGCCACCACGCCGAGCAGGGCCCAGCACAGCACGCTGGCCACGGCGTCGACCAGGCGGTGCGTGGCCTCATCGCCCTCGGCGGCGCGGGTGGCCGCAAGGATCGGCACGAAGGCCTGCGCAAATGCACCTTCGGCAAACAGCCGGCGCAGCAAGTTCGGGATGCGAAAGGCCACGTTGAAGGCGTCGGTCAAGGCATTGGCGCCAAAGCTGGCCGCCATCAATTGGTCGCGCACCAAACCCGTCACGCGCGAAACCAGCGTGAACAGCGACACCGTCGAGGCGGCCTTGAACAGATTCATGTGGGCGGGGCGGGCACGGCGCCGGGGGCCGGCGCAACGGCAGGGCGAACGCGCTGCCGACAAAGGGCGGCCACGGGGCCGTGGCGGGCGCGATTATAGGCAGCCACCCCGTGCCGCCGCCGTGCGCCATGGCCGCGCTGATATACTCAAAGGTTTTCCAGCACCCGGAACACACCACACCCCATGGCCACCTCTGCCAAAGCCAAGAAAAAGACCGTTCGCATCGCCTCGGGCCGCAAGCGCGCGCGCCAGGACGTGAAGCTCAACGCCCACAACACCTCGCTGCGCTCTGAATTCCGCACCGCCGTGAAAAACGTGCAAAAGGCCGTGATCGCCGGCGACAAGACCCGCGCCGCGGCGCTGTTCCTGTCGGCACAGAGCACGATCGACTCCATCGCCGACAAGGGCCTGTTCCACAAGAACAAGGCAGCGCGCCACAAGAGCCGTTTGAACGCCAAGGTCAAGGCCCTGGCGCTGGCTGCCTGAAGTCAGATTCCGGGTGAGAAAAAAGGCTGCCCAGGCAGCCTTTTTCAATTGGCCCGTCGCGCAGCCATCAGCTCAGCTTGCTGCCTGCCGGCAGCTCCGTGACGTGCAACGCGTTGTCGCGGGCAAAGTTCATCACGAAGTCCCAGGCCATGGGCTCGATGTTGCGCAGGGCCTCATTGACGATCACCGACCTCACGCCGTCGACCACGTGCGGCACGCAATACGGCGAGTAGCCGATCGCTGCGCTGATGCCGCCGCGATGGCCGCCGGGGCGAAAGCTCGACATGGCGCCGGCCAGCCGCTCGGCCCAGTCACTCGGGCGAAACGGCTTGCCTTCCAGGGTGACGCCCTGAATCACGAATTGACGCGGAACGCTGCGGGTCATGGGAACGGCCGGGGTCAAGCGGTGCAAGGTGGCGCCCGCTGGCACAACCACCGGGCGCAAGGTGTGCGTGGGCGGCGCATCGGGCGCGATTGTGGCGGTGTCGGATTGCAGGGCTGCGTACATGGGGCCGCTCGGGTTGGCCTGAACACCGTGTTGTCGGCCACCGCACACCCACCTTTAGAATGTTTTCCCCGGCCGAACCGGCATTGCCGTTCGGCCTTTCATTTCGTGGCAAAGGCTTCACCATGAACGCACCGGAACGCATCACGCCCCCCGCCATGCCCCATGTGTTGAACACCTATGGCCGCTTGCCGCTGGCGCTGGCCTACGGCAAAGGCTGCTGGGTATGGGACACCCAGGGCCGACGCTACCTCGACGGCCTGGGCGGCATCGCCGTCAACACCCTCGGTCATGCCCACCCCAAGCTGGTGCCGGCGCTGCAAGACCAGATCGCCAAGCTGATCCACAGCTCCAACTACTACCAGGTGCCGTTGCAAGAAGAACTGGCCGCCAAGCTGTGCGAACTCTCTAGCTTGAGCGGCGCGTTTTTCTGCAGCACCGGGCTGGAAGCCAACGAAGCGGCGATCAAGATCGCGCGCAAGTACGGACACGACAAAGGCATCGAGCGGCCCGAAATCGTGGTCTACGACGGCGCCTTCCACGGCCGCTCGATTGCCACCCTGTCGGCCACCGGCAACTCCAAGGTTCAGGCCGGCTTCGGCCCCTTGGTCGAGGGCTTCGTGCGCGTGCCGTTGAACGACATGTCGGCGATCGAGGACGTGGCGCGCACGCGGCCGAACGTCGTCGCGGTGTTCCTGGAAACCATCCAAGGCGAAGGCGGCATCAAGGCCTCCCGTTGGGAGTACCTGCAGGCCCTGCGCAAGGCCTGCGACGCCCACGGTTGGCTGTTGATGCTCGACGAAGTGCAGTGCGGCATCGGCCGCACCGGCAAGTGGTTCGCGCACCAGTGGGCCGGCATCCGGCCCGACGTGATGCCGCTGGCCAAGGGCCTGGGCTCCGGCGTTCCCATCGGCGCCGTGGTCTGCGGCGACAAAGCCGCCGACGTGCTCGGCCCCGGCAACCACGGCAGCACCTTCGGTGGCAACCCGCTGGCGATGCGCGC
>JAYUQE010000297.1:0-10710 GCA_043756905.1 Burkholderiales bacterium
GTTGCCCGTTCTGCACCGCTGCGTTCACGGCGGCGCCGCGCGATGAGGCGCGCTGCACGCGCTGCCACAGCCCGCTGACGCCGGCGCCGGCCGGCGAGCGCGCCAGCGGCGATGCCCACGGCCGGCGCCGCGGCGAGCGCTTCGCGCGCGAACAAGACGCGCGGCTGCACCTGCCCGGCCAGGCCGCGGTGCTGGCCGCGCGCTTGCAGGATCTGTCCTTCACCGGCCTGTCGCTGCTGTGCGCGCCGGCGCTGGCCAAGGGCAGCGCGCTGCGCGTGGTCACTGCCAGTTTCGACACCCTGGCATGGGTGGTGGCCTGCCGCCGCGCCGGCCCGGTGTACCGCGTGCATGCCCGGTTGCTGACGCTGCAACTGCTGCGCGGCAAGCAAGGCAGCTTCGTATCAGTGCACGCCTGAGGCGCCAGCGCCAGCCACCGCTGCGGCGGCTGGCCGGCGCTACCATCGCGCGATGGCCAACCGACTCACGCAAATCGCCACCCGCACTGGCGACGACGGCACCACCGGCCTGGGCGACGGCACCCGCGTGCCCAAGAGCCACCTGCGCGTGGCGGCCATGGGCGATGTGGACGAGTTGAACTCCAGCCTGGGCGTGCTGCTGGCCGAGAAACTGCCGGCCGATGTGCGCGAACTGCTGGTGCGCGTGCAGCATGAGTTGTTCAACCTGGGCGGCGAGCTGTCCATTCCCGGCTACGAGTTGCTCAAGGCCGACGCCGTGGCCGGGCTCGACGCGGCTCTGGCGCAGCACAACGCGCAGTTGCCGCGGCTGAAGGAATTCATCCTGCCTGCGGGCACGCGCAGCGCCGCGCTGGCGCACATGAGCCGCACCATCGCGCGCCGCGCCGAACGCGCCCTGGTCGCCCTGGCCGCGCAAGAGCGCGTCAACGACGCGCCGCGCCACTACCTGAACCGCCTGTCAGACCTGATGTTCGTGCTGTCGCGCGTGCTCAACCGCGCCAACCTCGACGGATTGGGTGGCGATGATGTTTATTGGCACAGCGAGCGCCTGGCCCGCTCGCCCGACTGATGCTCGAGCGCCTGGCCCGTTCGCCCGGCTGAAATCAAACGTTAAGACCGGCTGGCCAGTTCGCGGTGCAGCCAGGCGCGCGCCAGCGTCCAGTCGCGCTTCACGGTGGCCAGCGAAATGCCCAGCACCTGCGCGATCTCTTCGTTTTCCAGGCCGCCGAAGAAACGCAGCTCCACCCCTTTGGCCGCGCGCGCGTCCACCGGCTCGAAGGCCAGCAGCGCCTCATGCACGGCAATCAGATCGCGGTCGGGTGCGTCGGCCAGTTGTTCCAGGCCGGACAGCGTGACCGGCACCAGCTCGGCATCGCGCTTGGCCGCGCGCCGGGCCAGTTCGTGGTTGATCAGGATGCGCCGCATCATGGTCGAGGCCACGGCCAGGAAGTGGCTGCGGTTGCGCCACTGCGTGCGCGTTTGCTCGGCCATGCGAAACCAGGCCTCGTGCGCCAGCCCGGTGGCGCTGAGCGTGTGGCCTGGGTTTTCGCGCCGCAGGTGGCTGCGTGCCATGCGGCGCAATTCGTCGTACAACAGTTCGAACAGCTTGTTGCCCACGGCGGGGTCGGCCTGCTCGAACTGCGCCAACCACTGCGTCACCGCGGCACTGTTCAGCTCGGGCGCGGGGCCGGGTTGAATGGCGTCGGGGTCCGGGCTGGCCATGGCCGGATTGTGCCCGCGCACTGCCGCCGTGAGTTTTGTGCAGCCCACTGCAAGTGTTGCTCCCGGCACGGGCCGCGGGCCCAGAATGGCCGCCTGGGCAGACGCATCCCGATGAGCACCAACGACCCTGCCCACTGGGCGCAAATCAAGGCCCTGTTCGAGCAGGTACAAGAGCTGCCGGCGGCGCTGCGCGAAGCGGCGCTGCACGCCAGCGGCGCCAGCACCGCGGTACAAGGCGAGGTGCGCTCGCTGCTGGCGCATGCCGCCCAAAGCACCGGGGAGCGCGGGTTCCTTGGCCAGCCGGCCGGCATGGGCGGGCACGGCGACACCGCGGGCCGCATTGGCCAGCGCCTGGGGCCGTGGCAGATCGTCGCCCCGCTCGGTGCGGGCGGCATGGGCGAAGTCTTCGAGGCGCATCGCGCCGATGGCGCCTTCGAGGGCCGCGCCGCGGTCAAGCTGCTCAAGCAAGGCATGGATTCGGCCCTCGTGCTGCAGCGCTTCGCCCAGGAGCGCCAGGCGTTGGCGCGCCTGAACCACCCACACATTGCCCACTTGTATGACGCCGGCTTGTCGGCCGACGGCGCGCCGTATTTCGTGATGGAACTGGTGCGCGGCGTGCCCATTGACCTGGCCGCCAAGCCCCTGGCGCTGGAGGCCCGCCTGGCGCTGTTTCTGCAACTCGCCGACGCCGTGGCCCACGCCCACCGCAACCTGCTCGTGCACCGCGACCTCAAGCCCGGCAACGTGCTGGTCAGCGAAGACGGCCAGGTCAAGCTGCTCGACTTCGGCATTGCCAAGGCGGTGGACCCGCTGGAGGGTGCCGACGCCAATCAAACGTTGGCCTCGCAGCGCCCCTTCACCCCGCACTACGCCAGCCCCGAGCAGGTGCGCGGCGAGCCCGTTTCCACCGCCACCGACATTTATTCCTTGGGCGTGCTGCTGTACCAGTTGCTCACCGGCGTGCGGCCAACCGGGCGCAACGCCACCACGGCCGCAGCCGCTGCGCGCAGCGTGCTCGACGAGCAGCCCACCCGGCCCAGTGCCTTGAGCCCCGACGTGGTCGCGGACCCCGGCTGGCTGCACGCCCGGCGCAAGCTGCAGGGCGACCTGGACAACATCTTGATGAAGGCGCTGCAAAAGCCCATCGAGCAGCGCTACCTCAGCGTGGATGCGCTGGCCGCGGATGTGCGCGCCTATCAACGCGGCTACCCGATCAGCGCGCGCGCGCCCAGCCTGGCCTATCTGCTGGCGCGCTTCCTGGCACGCAACCGCGCCAGCACGGTGATTGCGGCATTGGGCCTGGCCGGCATCGTGGCTGCCTTGGTGGCGGCGCTGTGGCAAGCACAGGCCGCTGAACGCTCACGTTTGGTGGCCGAGGCGCGCTTTGCCCAGGTGCGCCAGTTGGCCAACGGCCTGGTGTTCAAGTACCACGACCAGATCGCCCACCTGCCCGGCTCGTTGGCCACGCGCGAAGCCTTGCTGAACGACGCCGTGAATTACCTGGATGGTTTGCGCGCGCAAGGCGACGCGGCGCTGGACCCCAGCCTGGCGCGCGAAGTGGCCGAAAGCTACTTTCGCGTGGCCGTGCTGCAAGGCGAGCAGTTCTCACCCAGCCAGGAACGCTTGGGCGAGGCCGAAACCAACCTGGCCAAGGCGCTGGCCCTGCAGCCACGCTATGTGGCCACACCGGGGCTGCCGGCGCCGGCCCTGCTCAGCGCGGCCGACATGTGGTTCCTGCGCAGCACGCTCATGGTGCGCAGCGAGCGCCTGGCGCAAAGCCTGGAGGCCCTGACGCAGGCCCGCGCGCTGGTGGAACGCGCGCTCGAGCCCGGCCCGAACAACCTGGAAACGCTGTCGCGCCTGGCCACCCTGGAAGGCCACATCGGCCTGGTGCTGGGGGGCAGCGGTATCGGCGCAAACCTGGGGCGACCGGCTGAGGCCCAGGTTCATTTGCGCCGTTCGGCCACCGTGCTTGCCGGCCTGCATGAGCGCGCGCCGGAGGTCGCCTTGTGGGCGCATCAGGCGGCCTGGGGCTGCCAGAACCTGGCAAATTCCTTGATTCTTTCCGGCGCGGTCGAAGAAGCGCTGCTCTGGGCCCAGCGCAGCCAGGCGCTGCGCGACGAGGCTGCGCGGCGCGACAGCGGCAATGCACACTACCGCCACCAGCGCGCCGCAGCCGCGTTCATGTTGATGCAGGCGTTGTCGTTCAACGGCAAGCATGATGAAGCGCTGGCCGCCTTCGCAATCGCGCAGGCCATTGCGCGTGCGACGGTGGCCACCGATCCGGCCAACAAAGCCGCTGCGCGCGACCTCAAACTGCTGCCCCTGGCACTGGGGCGGACCTTGATGGCGGCGCAACAAATCGACGCGGCGCGTCGCGTCATGCAACCCTTGTTGGCCGATCTGCCCACCAGCGCAGATGGGGACTTCTATTTGGAGCGCCTGCGCGCCGAAGCCCTGCTGTGGCTGGCCCGCGCCATGCCCCCGGCACAAGCCACAGTGGCGCTGGCCCACGCCAAGGAGGCGGCCGCATTGATGGCCGAGCGAGCGGGCGGCGCGGCCAGCGACAACGCCGTGCGTCAATGGGCACGCGCGCAAGCGTTGGGCGAGCAGGCCGCCGCTTACGCCAAACTGGGCGAACAGACAGCCATGCGCAGCACTGCACGCGCGGCGTTAGACACCTGGCGCGCCGCGCCGGGCGGGCATGCCCCGGGCATGTACGCGCGCTGGGAGCTGCGCGACCAGGCTTTGGCGCAACGTTAGTTGGATGAGAGCCTGGAGCTGGCCTGCGGGTTGGCATGGCCGAGTTGGAGCGGCCGCCGCGACACATCGCGTGTATCTTCGGCTGCGGTGACCGTCGCAGGAGCCGGGGGCGGCGCGGCATGAGCCGCCGGGCCGCTCCCAAGGCGAATACCGCAGTGCGCAGCACGAAGGTTGCCTGATGAACCCGCCCGGCCGCCCGAAGGGCGAATACCGGAGGGCGAAGCCCGAAGGTACCCTGATGAGCCGCCGGGCCGTTCCCAAGGCGAATACCGCAGTGCGCAGCACGAAGGTTGCCTGATGAGCCGCGCCGCCCCCGCGCGCGCACCGAACCAGCGCCGCCGCCTCAAGGCAACGTCACCGACTTCACCCCGCCCACCGTGACCACGCGCTCGGCCGAGGCGGCAATGCCGGCCAGCATCGCATTGCCGTTGGTCTGGCCCTGATACACGATGCTCCAGGTGGCACCGGCGTCGGTGGATTTCACGATCACATGCTGCGTCTGCTGGTTGTCGCCGGTGGCGTAGAGCGTGCTGCCCGCCGCCAGCACGGCACGCAGGCTGAAGCCGGCCGGGGCTTCGGTGGGGCTCAAGGCACGGCGCGTCCAGTTGATGCCGTTGGGCGAGGTCATGACCACAGGGTTGGCGCCGATGCCGGCGAAGCTGCCGCCCACGGCAACGAACTGCTCGCCGGTCCAGGCGACGTCGGCCGGGTAAAAGTCGGCAACGCCGCTGGCCGCCTGCCAGCCGCTGCCGCTGTCCACCAGGATCACGCCGTTGAATCCCGCATCGCGCCCCACAGCCACGCGGGTGCCGGTGTTGCCGGCAACGCCAGTGAAGGCCGCCACGCCGCTGGTGGCTTCGGTGCTCCAGCTCAGGCCGGCGTCGCTGGACGAAGCCACCCGGCCATTGGCACCCACCACGGTGAGTTTGCCGCCGCCCACCGCCACGTCGACCAGGGCCGTCTCGAAGCCGTGCGTCCAGCTGCGCCGCGTCCAGGTGCTGCCATCGGGCGAGGTGGCGATCAGCGGTGGCAGCGGCGAGCCGAAGTCCTGGTCTCCCACCATCACGAACTGGCTGCCGCTCCAGACCACGGCGTTGGCGCTGTAGTAGCCGGTATCGGGCGCGGTGGCGGCGGTCCAGCTCAGGCCGTCGGCCGAAGTGAGCAGCGCGCGGATGAAGCCCACGGCCACAAAGCGGCCGCCGCCATAAGCCAGCCCGTTGAGCAGCGCGGTGCTGGGCGACGCGCGCGACAACCAGGTGCCGGCACCGCCGCCGCCACCACCACCACCGCCGCCGCCAGCCGTGGTGACGGTGAAGCCGGTGCCCGAAGTCACGCTCTGCCCAGTGATCGTGTGGGTCACGAGGATCGGCCCACTCACCGCGCCGGCCGGCACCTTCACCACCACGCTGGTGGCGCTGCTGCTCACCACTTCGGCCGTCAGGTTGTTGCTGAACTTCACCAGCATGTGGAAGGGGTCGGGGTCGAACCCGGTGCCGGTGAGCGTGATGGTGGCAGCCGCCTCGCCGCTGGTGGGTGAGAAGGCACTTAACGCCAGCGCCGCCGGCGGCGCCACGCCCAGCGCACTTTGCAGCGCCGGGCTGGCGTAAGCGGCCATCGCATTGCGCGCCGCCGTGAGCTGTGCGGCCAGGCTGCCGGCGGTGTAGACAAAGCCGCTCGCGCTGCCGCTGAGCGTGCCGTCGGCCAGGTCGGCCGCCAGCGCCGCCAACACCGCCAACGCCGGGGCGGCGTTGCCCTGCCCGGCGCGGGCCAGGCTGGCCAGGTAAAAGGCATAGCGATCGGCCCCGCTGGTGCCCAGGCTGCCCAGGGCGGTGGCGGCGTTCCACATCGTGGGCAGGCTGAGCACATCCAGCGTCACGCCCGCACCCAGCACCTGCGCCACCACGGCGGCATTGGCCGCTGCCACCTGCGCCGCATTCAGTGCGGCCAGGCTGCCGGCATTGGCCAGCGCCTGGCGCGTGGCGATCTCGGTCAGCGCCGTCACCGCCACGCTCATCGCCGTGCTGAAGCTGGGCGCCACGGCGCGCACGCTGCTGCCGGCGGGGAAGGCCAGCGCGCTGGCCGTGGCTTCGTCGAAGTAGGTGCTTGTGCCGTCGGCGCGCGCGTTCACGCTCACCAGCAGCGGGCCAGCGCAAGCGCCGCTGGTGCTGACATTCACCGCCCCGGTGCTGCCGGTGTTGGCCGTGCCCAGCACGGTGCCGGTGAGCGCACAGGTGACGCTGACCTCGGCATTCACCACCGCACCCAACGATGCGCTCACCGCCACCGTGCCCAGCACGGGCCCGGGCGGCTCGTTTGCCGGTGGTGCTGCGTCATCGCCACCACCGCAGGCGCTGGCCAGTGCGGCGACCATGAAGACCAGCGCCAGCCGCGCCAGGCGCTGGCCAGATTGCGGCAGCTTGCCGGCACAGCGGCGCGGCGAACGCCGGGCCGCTGCGGCCGCATGCGGCCCGGGATGACAGGGGTGCGTAGACATGGTTGAAACTCCGGTGAGAGGCGTGGCGCAGGGGCCCAGGTGGTGGGTGAATGTGGAACACGTCCACGCCAACCTACGCACGCCCGCCGCGCGCAACGGCTCATGGATCCGGCGTTGACCCGCAACCCAGGGGGTGGGGCGCTGGTGCCGTTGGCACAGCGTTGGACGCTGTGGCCGGCCGCGCCCACGGCGTTGCACGCTCGGCGCGCCGCCGTGCCGCCAGACAAGCGTTGGCGGCCTACCGCCTCAGCCGCGCCGCGCCTTGACCGCCGCGGCCAGCGTGTCGATCACCTGCAGCGAATCGTCCCAGCCCAGGCAGGCGTCGGTGATGCTGCGGCCGTATTCCAGCGCCAGCGGGTCGTCCTTGCCGGGGCTGAACTTCTGCGCGCCGTCCTGCAAGTGGCTTTCCACCATGGCGCCGAAGATGCACCGGCTGCCCGCGGCCACTTGCGCGGCCACGCTGCGCGCGACCTCGATCTGGTTGCGGTGCTGCTTGGCCGAATTGGCATGGCTGAAGTCAATCATTAACTTGCAGGGCAGCTTGGCGGCCTCGATCTCCTGGCAGGCCGCGGCCACGCTGGCGGCGTCGTAGTTGGGCGCCTTGCCGCCGCGCAGGATGACGTGGCAATCGGTGTTGCCGCGCGTTTCCACGATCGCAACCTGGCCGTTCTTGTGCACCGAAAGAAAGTGATGCGGCCGCGCCGCGGCCTGGATGGCGTCGATGGCGATGCGCACGTTGCCGTCGGTGCCGTTCTTGAAACCCACCGGCGCCGACAGCCCCGAAGCCAGCTCGCGGTGCACCTGGCTTTCAGTGGTGCGCGCGCCGATCGCGCCCCAGGCGATCAGGTCACCGATGTATTGCGGGCTGATCACATCCAGAAACTCGCTGCCCGCGGGCACGCCCAGCCGGTTGATCTCCACCAGCAACTGGCGCGCGATGCGCAGGCCTTCATGGATGCGGTAGCTGCCGTCCAGGTAAGGGTCGTTGATCAGGCCCTTCCAGCCCACCGTGGTGCGCGGCTTTTCGAAGTACACGCGCATCACCAGCTCCAGCGTGCCGGCGTGTTTCAAACGTTGTTCGCGCAGGCGCCGGGCATATTCCAGCGCCGCGGCCGGGTCGTGGATCGAGCACGGGCCGATCACCACCAACAACCGGTCGTCCTGGCCGTTCAGGATGTTGCGCACCGCCTGGCGCGTGCTGCCGACCAGCTTTTCCACCGCGCCACCGGCGATCGGGAAGAAGCGGATCAGGTGTTCCGGCGGGGGCAGCGGGGTCACGTCCTTGATCCGCTGGTCGTCGGTCTCGCCGGTCTTGTCACCGGGGTGGGTGGCAGTGATGACGCCGGGCGCATACCAGGCCTCCTTGGTGCTGGCTTTGCTGTTCATGGCGGGCTCCTTGTTTGCGTGAAAGGTTGGGCTGAAAAACAAAAACCGCCGGGGTGGCCGGCGGTTTCTGGGTTTGCTGCGCTGCTTTGTTTACATGCGCCAACGTGTCCAGCCGCCAGGTGGGGCCGTAAACGAATAGCTCGTAAAGAAGACGTGGGCGCGGTGCATGGCGGCGAATGTAGCACGCAGCTTGGGCGCCGCGGCCTGCGGCGGCGCAAGCGTCTGAGGTGGTGCCAAACCAGCGGGGCGATACTTGCCGCCATTCGCGGCATTGCAAGGAGAGCCTGGCATGAGCAACGACGCAGCGCGCAGCGAGCGCCAGGCGCGCGTGATCAGCCTGGCCGCGGCGCAGTTGCCCGCAGCGCAGCAGCCGTTCTTCGCCACCTTGGTCGGCGAGGTGCTGGCTCGGCTTGATGCCGACGACCTGGCCGCGCGCAGCGACGACGATCTGCTGGCCGCGCTGGCCTCGCTGCTGCAGGCCGGCGCCAAACGCCCACCCGGTCAAGCCCAGTTGCGCCTGGTGCAAGGCGCGCCCGGCACCGCCGCGGCAACGCTGCGCCACACGGTGGTGGAGGTGATCAACGACGACATGTCTTTTTTGGTCGATTCCACCACCATGGAGATCAACCGCCAGGGCCTGTCGCTGCACCTGATCGCCCACCCTGTGCTGGCCGTGCAGCGCAACGCGGCCGGCGAGTTGCTGGGCCTGCACAGCCGCCATGCCGCGCCACCCGGGGCGGTGCTGGAATCGTGGATGCGCATCGAGGTCGACCGGGTCATCGGTGACGGCGCCGAACGCGAACTGGCCGGCGGCATTGCCGGCGTGTTGGCCGAAGTGCGCGCCGCGGTGCGCGACTGGCACGGCATGCGCGCGCGCCTGCACGCCGCGCGCGACGAGCTGCTGGCGCGCGCCGCGGTGTTGCCTGTAGACGCCTTGAATGAAAGCGCCGCCTTCCTGCACTGGCTGGCGCAGGACCACTTCACCTTGCTGGGCTATTTGCAGCACGACCTGGTGGCCCAGGGTGG
The DNA here is from genome assembly GCA_043756905.1 of Burkholderiales bacterium. GTDB lineage: Bacteria > Pseudomonadota > Gammaproteobacteria > Burkholderiales > Burkholderiaceae_C > Rubrivivax. Next base: position 9,367 of record JAYUQE010000297.1, read on the forward strand.
TGATGCGCAACTGCACGTGGTCGCCGGCAGCGCGCTGGGCGTGCTGGGTTTGAGCGCACAGCATGAGGCGCCCTCGACCAGCTTTGCCGAACTGCCCGCGCGCGCGCGCGTCGAGGCGCGCAGCGTCCTGCCGCTGTTGCTGCTGACGCGCGCCAACACGCGCTCGAAAGTGCACCGGCCGGGTTACACCGACTACCTGGGTGTCAAGCGCTTCGACGCCAGCGGGCAGGTGATCGGCGAGCACCGCTTCATCGGCCTGTTCACGTCGAGCGCCTACCGCTCGCGCGTAGACGAAACGCCGTTGTTGCGCGGCAAGGCGCGCGCCATAGCGCAGCGCGCCGGCTTCGCGCCGGGCGGGCACCTGGCCAAGGCGCTGGTGCATGTGCTGGAAACCTATCCGCGCGACGACCTGTTCCAGATCAGCGACGACGATCTCTACGACACCGTGCTGGGCATCCTGGCGCTGGGCGAGCGCCAGCGGCTGCGCCTGTTCACCTGGCGCGACCCGTACGAGCGCTTCGTGTCGTGCCTGGTGTACGTGCCGCGCGAGGCCTATTCCACCGCGCTGCGGGTGAAGTTCCAGGCGCTGTTGCTGGCGGCATATGGCGGCACGCAGGCCGACTTTGATGTCAGCCTGGGCAATGCCTTGCTGGCCCGCGTGCACTTCAACATCCGCGTCACCCCGGGCCAGCCCGTCCAGGTAGACCAGCGCGCGTTGGAGCAAGCCCTGGCCGGCGCGGCGCGGCGCTGGGAAGACGGCCTGCGTGACGCCCTGCTGCCCGCCCAGGGCGAAGGCCGCGGCCTGGAACTGTTCAAACAGTGGGCCGCCACATTGCCCGGCGACTACCGCGAACGCAACAGCGCCGCGCAAGGCGTGGCCGACATCTTGAAGCTCGCCGCACTGAGCCCGGCCCAGCCGCTGGCGGCAGCCTTGCTGCTCGACGCTACCGCCTCGCCCACCGCACCGGTGCGTTTCAAGGTGTATCGCCAAGGCCCGGCGCTGGCGTTGTCCGAAAGTCTGCCCATGCTTGAACGCCTGGGTGCGCGCGTGCTGGGCGAAGACCATCACCGCATCGAGGTTGCCGGCGGCGCCGAACTCTGGCTGCACGACTTCGAACTGCAAGCCCAGATCAGCGACGAGCTCGACCCGGCGCGCCTGGCGCCGCTGTTCGAGCAGGCCTTCGTGCGCGCGGCCAGCGGCGAGATCGAGAACGACGACTTGAACCGCCTGGTGTTGCTGGCCGGCCTGGCCAGCGAAGACATCGTCGTGCTGCGCGCCTACGCGCGCTATTGCCGGCAGATCGGCTTCGCCCTGTCGCAGGCCAGCATCGAAGCGGCGCTGGC
>JAYUQE010000298.1:0-29986 GCA_043756905.1 Burkholderiales bacterium
CCAGGCCCAGCTTGAGTACATCGTGGCCACCACCGGCCAGGCGGTGAGCCAGGTCGTGCGCGAATGCGTGGCCTCGTATTACGTGCAACTGCGCGCGCGTGAACAGGGGCCAAAGGGTTTGCTGGCGCTGGTCGGCCGCGGTGACAGCGGCCGCGTTGATGTCGCCAATCAAACCAAGCGCTTGCTGGCTGACGGGTTGGCGGCCAAGGTTCGCCCGGCGCGCAAGGCATGACCGTGCCGTGATTGCGGTCGACACCGGCTTTCTCTATGCACTGGTGGATCGCAGCGACGCCTGGCATGAACGCGCCAAGGCACAGGTGCACACCGCGGCTGAAGGCTGGGTCACCACCTGGCCCGTGCTCACCGAGGCTTGCTTCTTGATGCAGCGCTGGCTCGGCCCGCAGTTTGCCGCGGCGTTGATTGACGACGTGGCCGCGAGCGGGCTTTTGGTGTGGGATGTTCCCATTGCCGCTGCCGCCCAAGCCAGCAGCCTCATGAAACGCTATGCCAAGCTGCCGATGGATCTGGCTGACGCTTCGCTGGTGCTGCTGGCTGAGCACCTGGGCCACGGCCGCATCCTGTCCACCGACGAACGCGACTTCGGCGCTTACCGCTGGAAGCAGCGCAAGCCCTTTCACAACCTGCTGACTTAAAGGAATCGACCATGCGACTGCAAGACAAAGTGGCCATCGTCACCGGCGCGGCCTCCGGTTTTGGCGAGGGCATTGCGCGCAAGTTCGTGGCCGAAGGCGCGCGCGTGCTGGTGGCCGACCGTGACGCGGCCGGCGCGCAGCGCGTGGCCGCCAGCCTGGGTGCGGCGGCGCAGGCCATTCAGGTGGATGTGGCCGTGGCCGCCGATGTGAAGCGCATGCTCGACGCCGCAGAAAAACATTTCGGTGCAACGGACATTCTCGTCAACAACGCCGGCATGGGCCACCTGCCGCAGCCGCTGGAAGGCCTGCCCGAAGACGAGTTCGACCGCCTGTTCGCGGTGAACATGAAGGCCATCTACCTGGCCGCGCGCGAGGCCGTGCCGCGCATGAAGGCGCGCCCGGGCGCGGGCATGAAGGGCGTGATCCTGAACATGGCCAGCACCGCCGGCGTGAGCCCGCGCCCGCGCCTGGCCTGGTACAACGCCAGCAAGGGTTGGGTCATCACCGCCACGCGCGCCATGGCGGTGGAGCTCGCCCCATTCGGCATCCGCGTGGTGGCACTCAACCCGGTGGCCGGTGACACCCCGATGCTCAAGACCTTCCTGGGCGAAGACACCCCCGAGATGCGCGCCAAGTTCCTCTCAACTATCCCGCTGGGGCGCTTTTCGCGGCCCGACGACCTGGGCAACGCGGCCTGCTTCCTGTGCAGCGACGAAGCGTCCCTGATCACCGGCGTGTGCATGGAAGTCGACGGCGGGCGCTGCATCTAATCCAGAGCCGCTGCTGGAGCCGGTGTTCCATCGTCGGCGTCGTCCCGGCACGACTGCCAGGAGCGCCTGCGCTGCTGCGAGTCGCTGATCGCGAGCCTCGACGCAAGCGTACATTCGCGGCTTCCACGACCCATGCGGATCGAGTGATGGCAACTGAACCAAAGGTCAAAGGCCCAGCCTCCTACTTTCCTTCAATCGAGAAGACGTACGGGAAGCCAATCAACCACTGGCTCGAGATCGTCAAGAAGGCAGGGCCACTCAAGCACATGGCGCTTGTAAACGTCCTCAAGAGTGAACACCAGATGGGTCACGGACACGCAAATGCCATCGTGGGGTACCTTCTCGCCAAAAAGTAGCCACGCACAGCAATGCAAACCAACACGACAGCATTGCGCTCGCCTGCGAGGTCTAACCACTCAGTCAACCTGAGCCGTAACCGCAGGCGGCCTGCACGTGGCGAGTTTCGCTGCGCTCACTTTGCCCCGCCAGGCGCAGGCCGCCTGCCGCTGCGTGCAGGTTCCCTCGAACGTTAGATTTCGCAGTGTGCTGCACATGTCGCTCCCATCTGTCGAGGTCAAGCTTCTCAGTGCCGCTGACCTGGCGGTGCTCGAACACGTCGACGCCGGTGTGTTCGACAACCCGATTCGGTTGGAGCTCGCTGCCCAGTACCTGGCAAATCAGAGCAACCTGCTTGCGGTCGCCATCCAAGATGGCGTTGTGGTCGGCATGGCCTCGGCCATGGCGTACATTCATCCAGACAAGCCACTTCAGCTCTTCATCGGCGAAGTGGGCGTTTCGCAAAGGTGTCGGGGTCGAGGCCTTGGCAAGCGGCTCATGCATACCTTGCTGGAGCACGGGTGCATCATCGGCTGTACCGAAGCGTGGGTGGCAACCGAGGAGAAGAACATCCCTGCCCGAGCTCTTTACACCGCAGTAGACGGCACCGAAGACTCAGACCACGCAGTTGTCTATACATGGCAGCTGTCCAGCCCCGGTAATCGGAACAAGCAGCTGTGACGCCTAACCGGGCTTACTTCCGGCCGCGCAGCCATTCCAGCTTGGCCGCATACAGCGCGCGCTCGCCGGAGCGGGTGCTGTGCTCGCGGGCCAGTTCAAGTTGTTCGCGCGCGCCCTTCGCGTCACCCAGCCTGAACTGCGCCACGGCCAGCCAGAAATGAAACTCGGCGTGGTACGGCGCGCGCGCCAGCTCCTTGCTGAACAGCTCGCGCGCGGCCACGGCGTCGCCGCGTTCCAGCGCAGCACGGCCCAGGTCGAAGAAGTGATACGGCGGGTGCGGCTCGATCGCCGCCAGGCGGGCCTGGGCCGCACGCGCCTCGTCGTGGCGCCCGGCTTGCGCCAGCACCTGGCCCAGGTTGAACAGGGCCCGGGTGTTGTCGCCCTCACGGCTGAGCACCGTGGCGAAGGCCTGCTCGGCCGCCGCCAGGTCACCTTGGCGCTGGTAGATCACGCCCAGCGTGTTGGTTGCCGGCAAGAAGGCCGGCTCGTGCAGCAGCGCCGCGCGCGCCCACCAGTAGGCCTCGTTCACCGCGCCGGCGGCCAGGTGCTCGGCCGCGCGGTTGTTCAGGAACATGGCCACCACGGTGGTTTCGCCGATCTCGCGCGTGCGCAGGCCGCGCAGTTCTTCGGGCGGCAGGAAGTCGATGGTGAAGCGGGTGATGTCCACGCCGCGCGTGCTGGCCAGCGACGCCGGGCCCAGGGTGATATTGACGTGTCCGCTGCGCAGCATCAGTTCGCCGCGGCGGCTCCACACGTCGTCGACATACGCGCTTTGGAAGTGCACCTGCAAACCCAGCTCCCGGGCCAGCGCCGCGGTCATCAGCACCAGCGACAGGCAATTGCCAGATCGCGCCTCGAAGGCCTGGGCGGCGTTGCGGGTGCGGGTGGCGTCGTATTCCACCTTGAGCTGGCTGCGCTTGTACAGCGCTTCAACCAGGCCACGTTGCGGGCCGAGCTGGCGCAACTGGCTGGCAATGTCTTCGCGCAGGTAGCGTTGCATGGCCGGGCTGGCCGCCAGCGCCTGCTCGGGCAGCACGGGCTCAGCCGGCGCGGCAAAGCTGGCGTCGCGCAGCAGCGGCTGGGGTTGCGGCGGCGCGGGGGCGTGGGCGCAGCCGAGCAGACCGGCAACCAGCACCGTGGCGGTCAGGGCTGAGGTTGCCCAGCGCACCAGGCGCGAAAGGGTGAGCAGGGCAGCGGCAGGAACAGGGCTCATGGTCGTTCACCTCGCGTTACCCGATTAGAACGCTCCTTGGGGCAACGCCACAATCATCGCCGCCCTGTTCGCAGCCCTGTTGCTCACCCTACATCAACCCGCCATGACTGACCCACTCATCGCCACGCCTGCCCTGCATGAATGGGTCAACGCCCTGTGGCTGGCGGCCGGTTCAAACGCCACCGAGGCGCGGCTGACGGCCGACCACTTGGTGATGGCCAACCTGACCGGCCACGATTCGCACGGCGTGGGCATGGTGCCGCGCTACGTCAAGAGCTTTCTGGCCGGCGAGCTTCAGCTCAACGAGCATGTCGCGGTGCTCAACGACGCCGGCACGATGCTCACCCTGGATGGCCGCTGCGGCATGGGCCAGGTGGTGGCGCATGAAGCCATGAGCCTGGCCATGGCGCGGGCGCAAGAGCTGGGCGTGTGCGTGATGGGGCTGCGCTGGAGCCACCACCTGGGGCGGGTGGGCCACTGGGCCGAGCAGGCGGTGGCGGCGGGGCTGGTGTCGGTGCACTTCGTGAATGCCGTCAGCGTGCCGATCGTGGCGCCGCACGGCGGCCGCGAAGGGCGCTTCGTCACCAACCCGTTCACGGTGGGCATTCCGGTGGCCGGGCGCGAGCCCATCGTGCTCGACTTCGCCACCAGCGCCAGCGCCATGGGCAAGGTGCGTGTGGCCTACAACAAAGGCGTGCCGGTGCCCGCGGGCGCAATGATCGACGCCCAGGGCCACCCCAGCACCGACGCGGCCACCATGTTCCCGCCGCCCGGCCAGTCCCAAGGCGCCTTGCTGCCTTTTGCCGCGCACAAGGGTTACGCGCTGGCCATGGTGTGCGAGATGCTGGCCGCCGCACTCACCGGCGGGCCCACTTGCCGGCCGGCCAACCTGGTGATGCAGCACGCAGTGTGGAACGGCATGCTGGCCCTGGTGTTCGACCCGCAACGCATGACCTCGGCCGCGGCCTTTGGTGCCGAGGTGCGCGAGTTCGTGGCGTGGGTGCAAAGCGCGGCGCTGGCGCCCGGTGCCAGCGCCATCTTGATGCCCGGCGACCCTGAACGTGCCATGCGTGTTCAGCGCGCCGAGTTCATTCCGGTAGATGTGGCCACCCTGGGCGAGCTGGACGAGGCCGCGGCGGCGGTGAATCGGGCCCGGGGCTGCGCGCTGCAGCCGTTGTCGGCGCAGGCGATCAGGCCGTAGCGGGTTCGGCCGGCTGCAGGCCGCAGGCGCGCAACGTTTGCGTCAGCACACCGACGCCAACCGGCTTGCTCGGGGGTGGGCTGCGTCAGTGAACCAGCGCGCGGCGCGCCCGGTGCAGGCGCACGAACAGGTTGTCCTGGCTGATGTTCAAGGCGCGGCAGACCTCTTCGGTGCTGTGCTCATGGATCAGGCGCAATTCCACCGCGTCGCGCAGGCCGGGGCTTAACTGCTGCATGCGTGCCAACACGGCGGCCAGGCGCTGGCGCTGCTCGGCCACTTCGTCGGGCTGCGGTTGCGGGCAGCGCAGCTGGGCGGCGTGCGAGCTGTCGTCATCGTCGTCCAGGGCGTCGTAGCGGCTGCGCTGGCGGATCAGGTCGACGATCTTGTGCTTGAGTACGCCCACCAGCCAGGTGCGCAGGCCCGAGCGGCCGGCAAAGCGGGCGTGGCCGCTGAGCACGGCCTCGAACACGTCGTGCACCAGGTCTTCGGCCAGCGCCGCGTCATGCAGCCGGCGCTGGGCAAAGCGCACCAGGTGGCTGCGCTGGGCAAACATCTCGTTCCAGTCGACCGCATGGGGCATGCTTGCGGCAGCGTCAGCGGTGGCGGTGGCGGTGGCGGTGGCAAGGGAGGTGGACATGTGAGACTCCTGCACGGGTGGGTCGATGGCCCGACTGTGCGCAAGCGGCCTCACGCGCTGCTCACCGCACCTCACAGGCAGATCACATCGGCGTAAGAAAACGCGCGTAAGGCGTGCGGCGTAAGAAGCGCGGTGCCGGCCGCGACAATCCGGCCATGGCGCACACCATCCTCGTGGCCGAAGACCAGGCTGACATCCGTGAGCTGTTGGCGCTGAACCTGCGCGGCAGCGGCTACGAGGTACTGGCCGTGGCCGATGGGCCGGCCGCCCTGGCCGCGCAAATTGAGGCGCCGCGTGACCTGTTGATCCTCGACCTGATGATGCCCGGGCTGGACGGCCTGGAGGTGTGCAAGGCGCTGCGCGCGCGCGGCAGCAGCACACCGATCCTCATGCTCACGGCCAAGGCGACCGAACTCGACCGCGTGCTGGGCCTGGAGCTGGGCGCCGACGACTATCTGACCAAGCCGTTCTCGCTGGCCGAACTGCTGGCCCGGGTGAAGGCGCTGCTGCGCCGCGCAGCGCTGTTGCGCGCGGCCCAGCAGGCGCCAGCCGGCGAGCCGGTGGTGCGCAACGCCGAATTGGAAATCCGCCGCGCGCAGCGCGAGGTGCGCCTGGGCGGGCGCGTGCTCGAATTCACCGCGCTGGAGTTCGACTTGCTGCTGTACTTTGCCCAGCACCCGGGGCGGGTGTTCTCGCGCAGCCAGTTGCTTGACGCGGTGTGGGGCTACAGCCACGACGGCTACGAACACACCGTCACGACCCACATCAACCGCCTGCGCAACAAGCTTGAAGCCGACCCGATGCGCCCGCGCATCATCCTCACCGTGCGCGGGGCGGGGTACAAGATGCGCGAGGCCGTGGCTTGAACCTGCGGGCCCACGACGGCCGCCCTTGGGACCGGTGGTGCACATGAACGTCCGCGCCAAGATCGCCTGGACGATCGTGGCCACCGGGCTGCTCACCGCCCTGGGCGTGGTGGCCACGGTGCTGGCGGGTTTTCAGCGCTTCGAGCACGAAAGCAGCTATTACCGCGCCAGCGCCTTCCTGGAGCGCGTGGTGATGATGGTGCCCGACATGCTCGAAGCCCATGAACGCCGCGGCGAAGAGTTCACCGAGTTCCTGCGCAGCCTGGTGTTGTTGGAGCCGGACACGCAGCTGTATTTGCTCGATGCCGGCGGCACCGTGCTGGCCACCAGCGGGCGCGCGTCGCTGGTGGGCGTCAAGGTCAAGCTCGAACCGGTGATGCAGGCCGCCGGGCCCGAGCCCATGCCCTATGTGATGGGCGACGACCCCGAACGCATGGAGGCCAACGCCGTGATCGCCGCCAAGCCGGTGCGCCGCAGCACCATTGGCGCCAGCGCGGCCGTGGCGGGCTACCTGTACCTGGTGTGCCACAAGCCGGCGCTGCCGCAGGGCCGCTTGCAGGCGCTGCGCGCCAGCCTGGCCTGGCCCACGCTGGGCAGCCTGCTGGTGCTGGTGGGCTTGACCACGCTGCTGGCCGCGGCGGTGGTGGCCAGCGTGACGCGGCCGCTGCGCCAGCTCAGTGATGCCGTGGCCAGGGTGGCGCGTGAAGGCCTGGGCAGCGGCGCCACGGCGGCGCTGCCGGCCTTGCCGGCGAGCCACCGGCGCGATGAGTTCGGCCGCCTGGCCCAGGGCTTCAGCGCCATGCTGGCGGCGCTGCAGCAGCAATGGCAGGCGCTGCAGCGGCTGGACCACTTTCGCCGCGAAGGCGTGTCTAACCTTTCACATGACTTGCGCAGCCCGCTCACCGCCACCGCCACCTGCCTGGAAACGCTGGACGCCCGGCTGGCCGGCCAGCCGCAGCGCGAAGGCGACCGCGCCTTGCTGGCCGTGGCGCTGCGCAACACGCGCAATGCGGCGCGGCTGGTGCAGTCTTTGGGTGACCTGGCCCAGCTCGACGAGCCGCAGTTCAAGCTGCACCGCGAGCGCGTGGATCTGAACGAGTTGCTCGACGACATCGCCCTGCGCTTTGCCGCCAAGGCCGCGGCCGCGGGCATGAGCCTAGGCGCCGACCTGGCCAGCGAGCCAGTGGTGGCGGAAGTGGACGTGCAACTGATCGAGCGCGCCCTGGCCAACCTGGTGGACAACGCGCTCAAGCACGGCGGCCCCGGCGTGGCCGTGCGCCTGAGCGCCGAGGCCGGCGCGCACGAGATCGCGCTGTGCGTGGTGGACAACGGCGCGGGCATCGCCGCGGCCGAATTGCCGCATTTGTTCGACCGCTTCTACCAGCCGCGCCACAACGCCGCGCCGGCCATGGGTGAAGGCGGCAAGGGCCTGGGGCTGGCCATCGTCAAGCGCATCGCCGAGCTGCACGGCGGCAGGGTCGAAGTGTGCAGCGCACCGGGCCAGGCCACCAGGGTGACGCTGTGGTTGCCGGTGCGGGCCACGGCCTGAAGGCTTCAGGCCGCCGCCGTCAGCCCATCACTTTCACTCCATCACCGCGGCCATGGCCTGTGCGGTGCGCTCCACGTTGCCCGGGTTCAAACCCGCCACGCACAAGCGCCCTGAACGCACCAGGTAGACCGCGAATTCGTCGCGCAGCCGATCCACTTGCCCGGGGCTCAGGCCGGTGTAGCTGAACATGCCGCGCTGGGTGAGGAAATAGCTGAAGTCGCGCCCCGGCACCTTGGCACTGATGACGCCGTGCAGGGCCGCACGCATGGCCAGCATGCGCTGGCGCATGGCTTCGAGTTCGCCTTGCCACTGCGCGCGCAGGTCGGGCGCGGTCAACACCGTGGCCACGATCTGGCCGCCGTGGATGGGCGGGCTGGAATAGTTGCGCCGCACCGTGAACTTCAATTGCCCCAGCACATGCTCGGCCTGCTGCGCATCGGGGCACACCACGCTCAGCGCGCCTGCGCGTTCGCCGTACAGGCTCATGCTCTTGGAAAACGAGTTGGCCACGAAGAAGCTCAGGCCCGCGGCGGCCAGGGCGCGCACGGCGTAGGCGTCGGGTTCGATGCCGTCACCGAAGCCCTGATAGGCCAGGTCGACATAGGCGATCAGGCCGCGCTGCTTGAGCAGCGGGATCAGCTCGTCCCACTGCGCGCGCGTCAAGTCCACCCCGGTGGGGTTGTGGCAGCAGGCATGCAGCAGCACCACGCTCTGGGCCGGCAGGCCATTCAGCGTTTGCAGCATGGCCGCAAAGCGCACGCCGGCGCCGGCCGGGTCGTAGTACGGATAGGTGTGAACGGCGATGCCCGCGCCCTCGAACATCGAACGGTGGTTGTCCCAGCTCGGGTCACTGACCCACACGCCGCTGCCCGGGAACCATTGCTTGATGAAATCGGCACCCACCTTCAGCCCGCCCGATGAGCCCACGGTTTGCAGCGTGGCCACGCGGCCTGTGCGCACCGCCTCATGGTCGGGCCCGAACAGCAGGGCTTGCACCGCGGCGCGAAAGTTGGCCGCGCCTTCGATGGGCAGATAGGGCTTGGGACCACCGGCGGCCACCACGCGCTGCTGCGCCGCAGCCACCGAAGCCAGCACCGGGATGCGGCCCTGCGCGTCGAAGTAGATGCCGATGCTCAGGTTCACCTTGCTCGGCCGCGGGTCAGCCAGAAAGACTTCGTTCAGCGCCAGGATGGGGTCGCCGGCGAAAGGCGGGACGTGCTTGAACATGGTGATTGCAATCGTTAGGGTTTCGCGGCCAAGGCTTGTTCGATGTCTTTGCTCAAAGATTGCGGCGAATCGGCCGGTGCATAACGTTTGAGAACACTGCCATCGCGGCCGATCAGAAACTTGGTGAAGTTCCACTTCACAGCCGTGCTGCCGAGCAGGCCCGGCGCCTGCTGGGTGAGCCACTGCCACAAGGGATGGGCGCCGCCGCCGTTGACGTCGACCTTGGACATCATGGGAAAGCTCACGCCGAAGTTCAGCTCGCAAAACGAGGCGATCTCGTCGTTCGCGCCCGGGTCTTGGCCGCCGAACTGGTTGCTCGGAAAGCCCACGATCACCAGGCCCTGGTCGCGGTACTGCTGCCACAGCGCTTCCAGGCCCTTGAATTGCGGTGTGAAGCCGCATTGGCTGGCGGTGTTGACGACCAGCAGCACCTTGCCGCGTTGGGTCGAAAGATGGGCCGGCTTGCCTTCGATGGACAGGGCCTCGAAGTCATAGACGGTGCGCGGCGTAGCGGCGGGGTTCATGGCAGGCCTCCTGGTTTGGGCGGGTGGCCATTATCTGGATGTGGGGCCGGCTTGCGCGGGCCCGGGTCAAGGCTCCAGCGCGGCCAGCAGGGCTGCGGCCACGATCAGCGCGCCGCCCAGCAACAGGGCCGGGCTGAGCGCCGCCGCGCCCAGCGCCACGGCCGAGGCCGAGGCGAACAACACCTCGGTGACCATGACCACGGCGGTGGTGTTGGCGCGCAGCCGCGCGGCGCCATATTGCAGCGCCAGGTTGCTGGCCAGGAACCACGCGCCCAGCGCGGCCACGCCGAGCAGCCAGGGGGCTGCGGGGGCGGGCGGCGGCGCCACCTGGCCTTGTGCGGCCAGGCCCAGCGCCAGCACGCCGGCCACGAGGACGCCGCCGGCAAACATGGCCAGGCCGCGCGCGGCAGGGCTGCTGGCGGCCTGGCGGCGCAGCATCACGTTGTTCAGCGCAAAGGCCGCGCCGCCAAGCACGCCCAGGGTGTCGGCCAGCAGGTTCACGGCCTTCGGCGCCGCGCTGCTGTCGGGCCACAGCACCACGGCCGCGCCGGCCAGGGCCAGCGCCACGCGCAGCAATGCGCGGGCGGTGATCGGCTCGGCCAGCAGCCAGCGCGCCAGCAGCACCGCCCAGATCGGCATCAGGTAGAACAGCAGCACCACACGCACCACGTCGCCCACCGTGACGGCCCAGTTGAAGGCCGCGTTGGTGCAGCCCGAGGCCAGCACCAGCAGCCACAGCGCCGGCGTGCGCAGCAGTTCGGGCCAGGCCCGTGGCCGCGCCAAGGTGAGCACCAGCACAGCCAGCAGGTACACCAGCACCGTGGCCCAGAGCGGGTGCAGCCCCTGGTCTTGCAAGGCGCGCAAGGGCCACCATGACACGCCCCAGGTGAAGGCGTTGAACACCAGGGCCAGCGCGCCCAGGTGGGCGGCAGCTTGGACGCCGCGGCTCAATGCTTGTCCGAGCGCGCGATGGCCAGCAGGCGCTCAACCTCGTCAGCATGGTTGATGGCGTTTTGCGCGTGCCAGCGTCGCACCATCAGCATGGTGCCGGTCATGATGATGCCGAAGGTGCAGATGACCACGAAGGCCGACAGCCCGAGCTTGGTCATGCCCGCATACATCGCGCTCAGGCCCAGGATGCAGGCCTGCTCGTTGAAGTTCTGCACCGCAATCGAGCGCCCCGCGCCCATCAGGTTGTGGCCACGGTGTTGAAGCAGCGCGTTCATGGGCACCACCAGGTAGCCGCCCACCGCGCCCAGCAGCACCAGGAAGGGCGCGCCGACCCAGACGTTGGTGACCAGGTTCAGGCCGATGATCAGCACGCCCATGGCAATGCCCAACGGGATCACCGCTGTGGCCTGGTGCAGCCGCGTTCGCATCGATGCGGCCACGGCACCGAACGCCGTGCCGATGGCCACCACGCCGCCCAGGTTGGAGGCCTCGCTGACGCCGTAGCCCAACGCCATGGCCGCCCAGGCGAAGACGATGACGCGCAGGTTGCCGCCGATGCCCCAGAACAGCGTGGTGGTGGCCAGCGAAATCTGGCCCAGCTTGTCGTTCCACAGCCGGGCGTTGCAATTCGAAAAGTCGCGTATCAGTTCACCCGGGTTCGAGTTCAGCCGTTGCAGCGGCGCCTCGGTGCGCGGGATGCGCATGTTGAACAACGCGGCCACCAGGTACACCGCCACCAGGATGCTGATGGCAGCTTCGGGCGCGGTGTCGATGTGCGTGTCGAGGACGGGCAGGTCGAATGACAACAAGAACCCCGCCATCCTCTTGCCGATCAACTGGCCGCCCAGCACGATGCCGAAGATCACGCTCAGGATCGTCAAGCCTTCGATCCAGCCATTGGCCTTGACGAGTTGCGAGTTCGGCAGCAGTTCGGTCAGGATGCCGTACTTGGCCGGCGAGTACGCCGCAGCACCCAGGCCAACGATGGCATACGCCACCAGCGGGTGCACCGCGAACAACATCATCAGGCAGCCGACGATCTTGATGCTGTTTGAGATCAGCATCACCTTGCCTTTGGGCACGGCGTCGGCAAAGGCGCCCACGAACGGCGCCAGCACCACGTAGAACAGGGCGAACATCGAAGGCAGCGCGGCCACGTGCCAGGCCGGCGACTTGGTGGTGTGCAACAACTCGATGGCGGCCACCAACAAGGCGTTGTCGGCCAGCGAGCTGAAGAACTGCGCCGCCATGATGGTGTGGAAGCCTCTTTTCATTCGCTTGCGGCGCGATGGCGGAGCACAGACGCGCACCGCGGCGGCCTTGTCTCCATTGAAGGCTGCGGGGTTATAGCATGCACGCCACGCCCGCCACGCCCGCCACGCCTTGGCGCGACCCGCCCATGCCCCGCCCGATTCAAGCCCTGATTCACCATGACGCGCTGGCCCATAACCTGGCCGTGGCGCGGCAGCGCGCCGGTGGCGCGCGCGTGTTCGCGGTGGTCAAGGCCAATGCCTACGGCCACGGCATCGAGCATGCGTTCGAAGGCCTGCGCGGTGCCGACGGCTTTGCCCTGCTCGACCTGGCCGAGGCGCAGCGCCTGCGCGCGCTGGGCTGGCGCGGGCCGATCTTGCTGCTGGAGGGCTGCTTCGAGCCGCGCGACCTGGAGCTGTGCTCGCGCCTGGAGTTGTGGCACACCGTGCACTGCGAGGCGCAACTCGACTGGCTGGCCGCGCACAAGACGCGCACGCCGCACCGGGTGTTCCTGAAGTTCAACAGCGGCATGAACCGGCTGGGGTTCAATGTCCCGGCCTTGCGCGGCGCCTGGGCGCGGCTGGATGGCCTGCCCCAGGTGGGCGAGATCAGCCTGATGACGCATTTCGCGAATGCCGACGCGCCCGACGGGACGGCCGAGGCGAGCCAGGCGTTTGCACAAGTCAGCCGCGACCTGCCCGGCGAGCGCAGCCTGGCCAACAGCGCGGCCTTGCTGCGCCACGGCAGCCTGGGCGGCGACTGGGTGCGCCCGGGCATCCTGGCTTACGGCAGTTCGCCCGACTACCCCGCGCACGACTGCGCACATTGGCGGCTGCTGCCGGCCATGACGCTGCGCGCCAGGCTCATCGCCACGCGACAGCTCGCCGCCGGCGCCAGCGTGGGCTACGGCGGCGCCTTCACGGCGCAGGCGGCGTTGCGCATCGGCGTGGTGGCCTGCGGCTACGCCGACGGTTACCCCCGGCACTGCCCCAGCGGCACGCCGGTGCTGGTGGACGGCGTGCGTTGCCGCACGCTGGGCCGGGTGGCGATGGACATGATCACGGTCGACCTCAGCGCCGCGCCGGCCGCGCACCTGGGCAGCGAGGTCACTCTCTGGGGCCACGGCCCGGGCGGCGCGGTGCTGCCGATCGACGAGGTGGCCGCCGCGGCCGGCACCCTGGGCTACGAGCTGATGTGTGCCCTGGCCGCGCGCGTGCCGGTCCGGGCGGTGGCGAGCGCCGGCCATGTGGGCTGGGTGGGCGATTGAGGTGTGCGGGCTGGTGCCGGCGCGCCCGCGCGCCAAGTCATACCGCGCCGGCGCGGCTATCTTCACGGCATTTGCGCGGCGGCCTTGCCAGACCCGCGCCGTGGTAGCACACTGGCCTGGACACATGTTCCTTTCCCGCCTCGATTCCGCCCCATCTGCTGGCGCCCCTCACGCCGGCGCCGCCGCTTCCAGCGCCACGCTGCCCGCCTTGCGGCAGCCTCGGCCCACCCCCACCCTTTCCCCACCACCCCTGCAAAGGAGGCATTGATGAACCTGACCATCAGCGGACACCACCTTGAAGTCACCCCGGCGCTGCGCGAATACGTGCTGAACAAGCTGGAAAAAGTGACGCGGCATTTCGACCAGGTGGTAGACGTCAACGTGCTGTTGACGGTGGAAAAGCTGAAGGAAAAGGAGCGACGACAGAAAGCCGAGGTCACGCTGCATGTGAAGGGGCGCGACATTTTCGTGGAGCAAGCGCATGAAGACCTGTACGCCGCCATCGATCAATTGATGGACAAGCTCGACCGCCAGGTGGTGCGCCACAAAGACCGGCTCCAGGAGCACCACCATGAAACCCTGAAGCGCCAGGACGCTGCCGCGCCTTGAACTTGCGCTAGACGCCTCGCTCTCGACGGCGGGCCAGGCCCGCCGTCTTCTTGAGGCGCGTAGCGCGCGACACAGAGCGTTGCTGCAACGCAGCAAATGTGTAACTTGACACACTCGGTGCCAGCAATACACCGCTCAGCCAGACGGTGATTCCTATAATTTCAACCCCATTCACCCCACTGGGCAGTCGTCGCTCGCTGCGTGGCCCGGTCGGTACCAAACCGCTCATGAATCGCCTCACCGCCATCCTGCCCGCCAGCAATGTGCTGGTGGATGTGGACGCCACCAGCAAGAAGCGCGTGTTCGAACAGGCCGGGCTGCTGTTCGAAAACCAGAACGCCATTGCGCGCAGCATCGTCACCGACAACCTCTTCGCGCGCGAACGCCTGGGCTCCACCGGGCTGGGTCACGCGGTGGCCATACCGCATGGCCGCATCAAGGGGCTGAAGAACCCGCTGGCCGCGGTAATCCGCACCCGCGCGCCGATCGGCTTCGACGCCCCGGATGACGAGCCCGTCAACCTGCTGATCTTCCTGCTGGTGCCCGAATCGGCGACGCAACGGCACCTGGAGATCCTGTCTGAAATTGCCGAGATGCTGTCTGACCGTGATCTTCGCGAGCGCCTGCAGGCCCAGGCCGATGCGGCCACGCTGCACAAGCTGATCAGCGAGTGGCAGCCGTTGAAGTCGCTGGCGTAGCCCGCCGCATGACTCAGCGCGCAAGTGCCGCGCCGCGCCGGTCATGAAACCCACCACCATCAGCGCCGAGGCGCTGTTCGAAACCCATCGCCCGGCGTTGCGCTGGCATTGGCTGGCCGGCCATTCGCACCCCGAGCGGCACTTCGACGACGCTGCGGTGCGCGACGCGCGCTCGGCGGCCGACCTGATCGGCTACCTGAACTACATCCACCCGTATCGGGTGCAGATCGTCGGCCGCCGCGAAGTGGCCTACTTGCTGGCCGCCGAGCCCGAGGTGCAAGAGCGTCGCATCTCGCGCATCGTCGCGCTGGAGCCGCCGATGCTCATCGTGGCCGACGGCCAGGTGCCGCCGCCACGTTTGATTGCCATGTGCGACCGCGCCGAGATTCCGCTGTTCGTGACCGAGGAATCCGCCGGCCAGGTGATCGACGTGCTGCGCGCCTACCTGGGCCAGTTGTTCGCCGAGCGCAGCTCACGCCATGGCGTGTTCATGGACGTCCTGGGCCTGGGCGTGCTGCTGACCGGCGAGTCGGGGCTGGGCAAGAGCGAGCTTGGGCTCGAACTGGTGTCGCGCGGCCACGGCCTGGTCGCCGACGATGCGGTCGATCTGTACCGCGTGTCGCAATCCGCCATCGAAGGCCGCTGCCCGGAATTGCTGCGCAACTTGCTGGAAGTGCGCGGCATCGGCCTGCTCGACATCAAGGCCATCTTTGGCGAAACCGCGGTGCGCCGCAAGATGCGCCTGAAGCTCATCGTCCACCTGGTGCGCACCGAAACGCTGGAACGCGACTTCGAGCGCATGCCGTACGAGCCGCTTTATGAAGAGGTGATGGGCATTCCCACGCCCAAGGTGGTGATCGCGGTCGACGCCGGGCGCAACCTGGCCGTGCTGGTGGAGGCCGCGGTGCGCAACCGTGTGCTGCAACTGCGCGGCATCGACACCTACCAGGAATTCGTCAAGCGCCACCAGCAGGCCATGGAAGGCCCCGACGCCGGCTGATTAGCCCTGCCGGCCCTACTTCGGCCGGTATTGGCAATCGACCTTGGCGCAACTGGCATACAGGGCCAGCGAATGCTCTTGCAGCGTGAAGCCGCGCTGGCTGGCAATGTCGCGCTGGCGTTGTTCGATCTGCGCGTCGAAGAATTCCTCAACCCGCCCGCAGCTCAGGCACACCAGGTGGTCGTGGTGCTGGCCCTCATTCAGTTCGTAAACCGACTTGCCGCTTTCAAAGCTGCTGCGGCGCAAGATGCCGGCTTGTTCGAATTGCGTGAGCACGCGGTACACCGTGGCCAGGCCGACATCGGCGCCTTCGCCGAGCAAGGCCTTGTACACATCTTCGGCCGTCATGTGGCGCAGCAGCGTGCGCTGGAAGACTTCCAGAATCTTGATGCGAGGCGCCGTGGCCTTCAGGCCGCTGCTCTTGATCTCGTCGGCGTGGGTCACTGGTGTACCTCTATGCTGCACGCGGCGCAATCCGCCCAGGTTACACAGGGGCCGCTCCGTGGCCTGTGGCACAAGGCCCCCATTAGAATCGCCCGATCATAGTCACTGGCTTGCGGCGCGCCGCCCGCTTGGCCCCATGCCCCGCCCCGCCCACCTCCCCGCTGCCTGGCCACGTGCTGCCCTTTGCGTTGCCGCACTGGCCGCCACGGGCTGCGCGTCGCAACTGCAATCGTCTGACAGCATCTTTGGCCTGATCACGCCGTATCGCATCGACATCGTGCAGGGCAACGTGGTCACCAAAGAGCAGCTCGAGCGCATCAAACCCGGCGTCAGCCGCGCCCAGGTGCGCGACGCCCTGGGCTCGCCCTTGCTGACCGACATCTTCCACGCCAACCGCTGGGATTACGTCTTCACGCTGCGCCGGCCCGGCACCGAGCCGCAACGCCGCAGCCTGGTGTTGGTGTTCGATGGCGACGTGCTCAAGAGCATCGACGCGCCCGCCCTGCCGGGTGAAACAGAGTTCGTGGCTGCCATCAGCACCCACAAAGCGCAAGGTCCCGTGCCGGCGCTCGAACTCACCGACGCCCAGCGCCGGGCCCTGCCGGCGCCACCCAGGGCTGCCGCCGCGGCGGCCGAGCTAGCGTCAGCCGCGCGGCGCAGCTACCCGCCGCTGGAACCGTGACGCCCGGGCCCGCGCCCACCAAGCTGGTCATCGCCGGCGCGGGCGGGCGCATGGGCCGCATGCTCATACATGCCGCGTTGAACAGCCCTGACTGCACGCTGCACGGTGCACTCGATGTGCCAGGCAGTCCTGGGCTCGGGCAAGACGCCGCCAGCGGCCTGGGTGCGGCCAGCGGCGTACTGATCAGCAGCGATTTGCCCCAGGCGCTGGCCGGCGCCGATGTGTTGATCGACTTCACCCGCCCCGAGGGCACGCTGGCGCACCTGGCGGTGTGCCGCGAGCTCGGCGTGCGGCTGGTCATCGGCACCACCGGTTTCAGCGCCGAACAAAAAAGCGTGATCGCCGAGCACGCGCGGCACATCGGCATCGTCATGTCGCCCAACATGGGCGTGGGCGTGAACGTGATGATCAAACTGCTGGGCGTGGCCGCGCAGGCGCTGGCCGCAGGTTATGACGTCGAGGTCATCGAGACGCACCACCGCCACAAGGTGGATGCGCCCAGCGGCACCGCGCTGGCGCTGGGCGACGCCGTGGCCCGGGCCCAGGGCCGCGAGCTGAAAGACTGCGCCGTGTACGCGCGCGAAGGCCACACCGGCGAGCGGCTGGCCGGCAGCATCGGCTTTGCCAGCATCCGCGGCGGCGACGTGGTGGGCGACCACACCGTGCTGTTCGCCGGCACCGGCGAGCGCATCGAGATCAGCCACAAGGCGTCCAGCCGCGAAGGCTACGCCCAGGGCAGCCTGCGCGCGGCGCGGTATCTCATGCTGCATGGCCCCGGGTTGTACGGCATGAACGACGTGCTGGGCCTGTAGCGCCGCGCCGTGCAAGGCCTGGCCGAGTACTGGCAGCAAACTGACGGCGTGGGCCGCGCGGTGGCGCTGCTGCTGCTGGTGATGTCGATCTCGGCCTGGGTGGTGATTCTCTGGAAGGGCTGGGTCTTGCGCCGCGCCGGGGCCGACGTGCAGCGCGCCGTGGCCGCGTTCTGGGACGCCACGGATCTGGCCGCCGGACGTGAAAGGCTGACCGCACTCGACCGCGAAAAGGTGCTCACCCCCTTGCTCGACGCCGCCACGCGCCAGGTGCCCAGCGGCACGCTCGAAACCAGCGCCAAGCTCGAATCGCAGCTCACCCGCCGCCTGCGCGACGCCCTGCACCAGGGCCTGGCCCATTTGCAATTCGGCCAGGTGCTGCTGGCCAGCATCGGCAGCACGGCGCCGTTCGTCGGCCTGTTTGGCACGGTCTGGGGCATCTACCACGCGCTGGCCGGCATTTCGGCGGCGGGCAGCATCACCATCGAGAAGGTTTCGGGCCCGGTCGGTGAAGCCCTGATCATGACGGCCGCCGGCCTGGCCGTGGCCATTCCCGCCGTGCTGGCCTACAACCTCTATGGCAAGTGGGTCGCGGCGGCCGAGGCCGAGTTGGAAGGCTTCGCCCACGACTTGCGCGAAATGGTGCTCGACAGCACCCACCGTTAACCGGAGGCTGCATGGCATTTGGCCGACTCGAACGCGCCGCCGGCACCCAGCCGATGAGCGAGATCAACATGACGCCGCTGATCGACGTGATGCTGGTGCTGCTGGTGATCTTCATGATCACCGCGCCGCTCATGACCAGCAGCCTGAAGCTGGATCTGCCCAAGACCGATGGTGCGCGCCCGAGCGACGCGCCGGCGTTCATTGCCATCGGCCTGAACGCGCAGGGCCAGGCCTTCGTGGGCGACGTGGCGGTCGACAAGAACCAGCTCGTGGCCCGCATCCGCGAGGCCGCGCAGCGCAACCCGCAGACCGAAGTGCACCTGCGCGCCGACCAAAGCGTGCCCTACGGCCGCGTGGCTGAACTCATTGGTTGGGTGCAAGACGGCGGCCTCACGCGCATCGGTTTCGTCACCGAAAGCGCGGCGGCTAAGTAGGCCTGGCGCGGTGGTGCGGTGCCGCCGCGAGGCGAAAACTCGCCTCCTACAATCGGCTGCATGAACGAGAAATACGCTCCGTCTGAAGTCGAATCGCGGGCCCAGGCGGCCTGGCGCGCCGCCGATGCCTACCGCGTGCGCGAAGACGCCTCACGCCCCAAGTACTACGCCTGCTCCATGCTGCCCTACCCCAGCGGCAAGCTGCACATGGGCCATGTGCGCAACTACACCATCAACGACATGCTGGCGCGCCAGTTGCGCATGCGCGGCTTCAATGTGCTGATGCCCATGGGCTGGGATGCGTTTGGCCTGCCGGCCGAAAACGCGGCCATGAAGAACAAGGTGCCGCCGGCCAAGTGGACCCACGACAACATCGCCCACATGAAGGGCCAGATGCAGGCCATGGGGTTGGCCATCGACTGGAGCCGCGAGGTCAACACCTGCTCGCCCGAGTACTACAAGTGGAACCAGTGGCTGTTCCTGAAGATGCTGGAGGCCGGCATTGCCGAACGCCGCACCCAAGTGGTGAACTGGGACCCGGTGGACCTGACCGTGCTGGCCAACGAGCAGGTGATCGATGGCCGCGGCTGGCGCAGCGGCGCCCTGGTTGAGAAGCGCGAGATCCCGGGCTACTACTTGAAGATCACGCAATACGCCGACGAGTTGCTCGACCACACCGTGAGTCATCTCGACGGTTGGCCCGAGCGCGTCAAGCTGATGCAGCAGAATTGGATCGGCAAGAGCGAGGGCGTGCGCTTTGCGTTCACGCACGACATTCGCGGCGCTGACGAGCAATTGATCCAGGGTGGGCGCATGCATGTGTTCACCACGCGCGCCGACACCATCATGGGCGTCACCTTCTGCGCCGTGGCGCCCGAGCATCCGCTGGCCACGCATGCGGCGCTGGGCAACCCGGCGCTTGCGGCTTTCATCGAACGTTGCAAACAGGGCGGCACCACCGAGGCCGAGCTGGCGTTGCGCGACAAGGAAGGCCTGCCTACGGGCCTGCATGTGATCCACCCGCTCAGCGGCCAGCGTGTGGAGCTGTGGGTGGGCAACTATGTGCTGATGAGCTATGGCGACGGCGCGGTGATGGGCGTGCCCGCGCACGACGAGCGCGACTTTGCCTTCGCGCGCAAGTACGGCCTGGCCATCAAGCAAGTGGTGGCAGTGGACAACCAGGCCTTCAGCGACCAGACCTGGGCCGACGCCAACACCGACAAGGCACGTGGCGTGGCGGTGAATTCCGGCAAGTACAACGACCTGAGTCACCCGGCCTGCGTCGATGCGGTGGCCGCCGATCTGGCCGCGCTGGGCCTGGGCGAGAAGAAGACCACCTGGCGCCTGCGCGACTGGGGCGTGAGCCGCCAGCGCTATTGGGGCACGCCGATCCCGATGATCCATTGCCCGGCCTGCGGCGTGTTGCCCGTGCCCGAGGCCGACCTGCCCGTGGTGCTGCCCGAAGACTTGGTTCCTGATGGCTCAGGCAGCCCGCTGAACAAGTGCGAGGCGTTCCTGAAGGTCACGTGCCACCGCTGCGGCGCGGCGGCGCGGCGCGAGACCGACACCCTGGACACGTTCGTTGATTCCGCCTGGTACTACATGCGCTATTGCGACCCGCACCTGGCCCATGCCATGGTGGGCGACGGCGCGAAGTACTGGCTGCCGATGGACCAGTACATCGGCGGCATCGAGCACGCGATCCTGCACTTGCTGTACGCGCGCTTCTGGACCAAGGTGATGCGCGACCTGAAGCTCATCACCGTCGATGAGCCCTTCACCAAACTGCTCACCCAGGGCATGGTGCTGAATGAAGCCTTCTTGCGCGTGCACGACAAAGGCGGCAAGGAATATTTCTGGGCCGAGCAACTGAACATCGTGCGTGACGAGCATGCCCACGTGGTGCAGGCCGCGGCCAAAGCCGATGGCCTGCCGGTCACGTACGAGGGCTGGACGACGATGTCCAAGTCGAAGAGCAACGGCGTCGATCCGCAAGCGCTGATCGACCGCTTCGGTGCCGACACCGCGCGCCTGTTCGTGATGTTCGCCTCACCGCCCGAGCAGACGCTGGAATGGAACGACGCCGGCGTGGAAGGTGCCAACCGCTTCCTCAAGCGCGTGTGGGGCTTTGCGGCACGCCATGCAGCGGCGCTGCGCCAGGCCGGTGCCGTGGCCGGGCCGGCGGATGCGGCGGCCAAGGCCTTACGCTTCGACATCCACAGCGTGTTGCGCCAGGTGGCGTACGACTACGAGCGCATGCAATACAACACCGTCGTCTCGGGCGCGATGAAACTTCTCAACGCCCTGGAAGCGTTCAAGGGCGACGCGCCTGCCGTGCTGCGCGAAGGCTTCGGCGTGCTGCTGCGCGCGTTGTACCCCGCCTGCCCGCACATCGCCTGGGTGCTGTGGCAAGACCTGGGCTATGCGGCCCAGCACGGCGACTTGCTCGATGCGCCCTGGCCCGCGGTGGACGCCGGCGCGCTGGTGCAAGACGAGCTGGAACTGGCCTTGCAAATCAACGGCAAGCTGCGCGGCGCGCTGCGGGTGAGCGCCAGCGCCAGCCAGGCCACCATCGAAGCCGCCGCGCTGGCACTGCCCGAGTTCGCCCGCTTCGGTGAAGGCCGGCCGGCCAAGAAGGTGGTGGTGGTGGCTGGGCGCTTGGTCAACATCGTTGTCTGAAGTGCGCCGCCGCGGTGTCGTCGTTGCCGGCCTCGGTGCCGCCGTGCTGGCCGGCTGTGGCTTCAAAGTGCGCCAGCCGTTGCCGCTGAGCTTCAACAGTGCCGCGCTGGTCGGCTTTGCGCCGCGCTCACCGCTGGCCGAGGAATTGCGCCGCAGCCTGACCCAGGCCAACGTGCGCGTGCTGGGCAGCCCGGACCGGGTGGAGGTGGTGCTCCAGGCGCTGACGGATGCGCGCGAGAAGGCCGTGGTCGCCTCCACCGCCGCGGCGCAGGTACGCGAGTTGCAACTGCGCCTGCGCGTGCACCTGCGCGCGCGCACGCCGGGCGGGCGCGAGCTCATGCCGGCGGTGGAGCTGCTGCTCACGCGCGACCTGAGCACCAGCGAAACCGCGGCCCTGGGCAAGGCCCAGGAAGAAGAGCAGCTGTACCGCGACATGCAGCTCGACGTGGTGCAGCAGGTGATGCGCCGCCTGGCAGCCATTCGCCTGTAGCTCATCTCAAACATGCAACTGCGTGCTGATCAATTGGCGGGCCACCTGGCCAAGGGCCTGAAGAACCTGTACACGGTGCACGGCGATGAACCGCTGCTGGCGCAAGAGGCCCTGGACGCGCTGCGCGCCGCGGCGCGCGCCCAGGGCTACAGCGAGCGCCTGGTGTTCAACGTCAGCGGCGCGCACTTCGACTGGAGCGGCCTGCTGGGCGCGGCGCAATCGCAAAGCCTGTTCAGCCAACGCCAGGTCATCGAGATCCGCATCCCATCGGGCAAGCCGGGCAAGGACGGCTCCGAGGCGCTGCAACGTTATTGCCAGCAGATGAGCGCCGACGTGCTCACGCTCATTCAACTGCCGCGGCTGGACGGCCAGCAAACCAAAGGCGCCTGGTTCACCGCGCTCGATGCCCACGGCGCCACGTTGCGGGTGGAGCCGGTGCCGCGCCAGGCGCTGCCGGCCTGGATCGCCCAGCGCCTGGCGCGCCAGGGCCAGCGCGTGGCCGCGGGTGAAGAAGGCCAGCGCACCCTGGCCTACTTTGCTGACCAGGTGGAAGGCAACCTGCTGGCCGCGCACCAGGAAGTGTTGAAACTCGGCCTGCTGCACCCGCAAGGCGAACTGCGCTTCGAGCACATCGAGGCCGCGGTGCTGGACGTGGCGCGGTTCGACCTGTTCAAGCTCGGCGAGGCCGTGCTCGGCGGCCAGGTGGCGCGCGCGCTGCGCATGCTCGACGGCCTGCGCGACGAAGGTGAGGCTGCCGTTCTGGTGCTCTGGACGCTGGCTGAAGACATACGCGCACTCAAGCGCGTGAAAGACGCCACTGCCGCCGGCCAGCCCCTGCCGCTGGCCCTGCGCGACGCGCGGGTCTGGGGTGCGCGGGAGAAGTTGTTCGAGCGCGTGCTGCCGCAGCTCAAGGCGCAAGAGCTGGCGCAGTGGCTGCAAGCGGCCAGCGCTTGCGACGGCCTGGTCAAAGGCCTGCCGCACCCGGCCTGGCCGGCCGACGCCTGGGCCGGCCTGCGCCGCCTGGTGTTGATGATGTTGCAGGCGGTGGTGCCCAACCCGGCCGCGGCGGCCAAGGCCGCACGGCCGTGCTTGCAACTCGGTTAGTCACCCGATAACCCCACCCGGTTGGGTTGGCGCTTTTCGACCGCCCACTTCAGCAGCGCGGCGGCGCGATACGGGCCGTGCGCGAACTTGCCGTAGGGCAGGGTCAGGAACAGCGCCATCACGCACGCCAGGTGCACGGCCAGCAGCAGGCCCATGGCGCTGGTGTGGCGCAGGCCGAGCAAGGCCAGGCCGGTGCTGGCCACAGCGAACAGCAGGGCGATGAAGGCCTGGTCGAGCTTGGGCTGGCCGGCCAGGCTTAACTGGGCATCGCGCCGGTGCAGCAGCCAGGCCTGGGCCGTGGTGCCCAGCACCATCGCCACGCCGCCCGCGGTGCCCAGCAGCACGGGCAAACTGCTCAGTGCATAGGGCGCTTGCCAACCCCAGGCGTAGTGGTACAGCGTGGCCACGCAAGTGGCGGCAAAGCACAGCATGAAGCCGTAGAAGGTGAAGTGGTGGGCGCGCCGGCGCGCCAGGCTGAAGGCGTCGCTGTCATTCGGGCAGCCCAGGCCATGGCCGCCGCCCAGGTGTTGCAGGCTCAGGGCTTGATGCGCGGCATCCGCGGCGGCCCCGGCGCCGGCGGGCCCGGGTGATCCGGGCGGGGCGGCGCGCCAAAAGCGCGCAACGCCGATGCCCAATGCGAGCAGCGCAAAGGCAAACACCGGCGCGAACAGGCCCACCATCAGGCCGTGCGGAAAGATGCGGTAGAAGTCGCCCGCCATCGGCTCATGCCAAACGTTGTTCGTGCGCGCCAGCATCAGCACCAGGAACAGCGTCAGGGCCACCACCAGCGCTGCGGCCAGGCTGACGCCGCGGCGTTGATACAGCCCGGCCAGGGCTTGTGGCCAGGCGTAATCGGCATAGGTGGTGTTGCGCACCGCGGCCAGGGCGCGCGGCACGTTCACGGCAAATTCATGCGGGCTGGCGTACTGGCAGGCGTGCAGGCAGGCGCCGCACTGGTGGCACAGGTTGGCCAGGTAGTGCAGGTCGGCGGCGGGAAATTCCAGCCGCCGCGCCATGGCCGGGAACACCGCGCAGTGGCCCTCGCAATAGCGGCAGGCATTGCAGATTTGCAAGACCCGGTGGGCCTCGGCTTGTTCAACCAGTAGCAGCAAGGGCAGCATGCGCGGCCTCCTTCCCGGCCCGCTGGCCGAACACGGTGCCGATGGTCATGCCCACGCCTGCGGTGTAGCCCTGGCCCAGCACGTTGCCGGCCATCAACTCACCGGCCGCGAACAGGTTGGGGCTAGGTTGCCCGCCAAAGTGAACCGCCGCGGTGTCATCAACCTTCACGCCGAGATAGGTGAAGGTGACGCCGGGCTTGAGCGTGTAGCCGCAGTAAGGCGGCGTGTCGATGGGCCGCGCCCAGTGTGACTTGGCTGGGGTCAGGTTAAGGGTGAAGCAGTCGTCCAGCACGGCATGGTCGAACCGGCCGGGCCGGCACGCGGCGTTGAATTCGTGCACGGTTTGCAGCAGGGCCGCTTCGTTCAAGCCGAGCTGCCGCGCCAGGCCTTCCAGGGTGTCGGCCTGTGCGCCCTTGAACACGGGCGGCATGAAGCGGCCCCTGGCCTTGGCGTCGATGATGCAGTGGCCCACCTGGCCGGGCTGCAGCGCGACCAGGCGGCCCCACAGGGCGTAGCGCTTGGGCCAGAAGTCTTCGCCTTCGTCGTAGAAGCGCTGGCCGTGGCGGTTGACCATGATGCCCAGCGACACCGCGTCCACCCGGGTGACGATGCCGCCGTCGAACAGCGGTGCGCGTGCGTCGATGGCCACCATGTGGGCCTGCGTGGCGTCGCCCACGGCATCGGCCCCCTGGGCCAGCAAGTCCTTCAGCAGCACGCCCAGGTTGAAGCGCGTGCCGCGAATCAGGAACTGCTCGGCCGGCCATTCGCCCAGCGCGTTTTGGCCCCAGGCTTCACGCAGCCAGGCCAGGTTCGACTCGAAGCCGCCGGCGGCCACCACGCAACTGCGCGCCACGATGCGTTCGCCGTTTTCGAGCAGCGCGGCGCGGAATTGGCCGCCCACCAGCTCAAGCCTGTGCACCGGGCTGTCATAGCGAACGGCCACGCCCAGCGCCGCCGCGCTGCGGTAGTAGGCATTGACCAGCGCCTTGCCGCCGCCCATGAAGAAAGCATTGGTGCGGCTCAGGTGCAACGTGCCCGACAGCGAAGGTTGAAAGCGCACGCCGTGGCCTTGCATCCAGTTCCGGCAGGTGGCCGATGCACGAATCACCTGCCGCGCCAGCGCTTCGTTGGTTTTGCCACCGGTCACTTTCAGCAGGTCTTGCCAGAACTCTTCTTCGGGGTAGGCATCGGTCAGCACATCTTGCGGCGCAGTGTGCATGCAGCGCAGGTTGCGCGTGTGCATGCTGTTGCCGCCGCGCCATTCGCGCGGCGCGGCTTCCAGCAACAGCACCGACGCACCGGCCTGGCGCGCGGTGAGCGCGGCGCACAGGGCGGCGTTGCCGCCGCCGATGACCAGCACGTCCAGCGTGCCGTGGCGCTCAGCAGGCGTATTCAGGTTGCGGTACATGGCCCAGGACTTTAGTGCGCCGACTGGCCTGCGCCCTTACTCGCGCTTGTTGCCGGCTTCGCGCGCATCGAGTGCCGTTAACAAATCGGTCAATGCGGCATAGCCGCGTGCATTCAGGCCGGTGATCTCTTGGATGCGGTTCATGCGCGCATACAGCGTGTTCGGGTGCAGGCCCAACTCAGCCGCGGCCTTGAGCAGGTTCATGTTGGCGCCGGCATAGGTACGCAGCGTGGCCGCCAAGCTGCCGCCCAGCTTGTCATCGGCGGCGTAGAAGTCGGCTGCCCAGGCGGGCAGCAGGCGCTGCAAGTCGTCGCCCGCCAGGTGGATCATCAACTGGCGCAGCGGCGTGGCCGCGAAGGCCACCACGCGCGTCGTCAGGCTGGCCATGCGCAAGGCGAGCAGGGCCTGGCGGTGCGCACTGGGCACGCGCGAGGTGGAGAAGACATCGCTGCTGACGCCGATGAGCACGCCGTTGCCGGCGGTGGCCAGGTCGGCGGCAATGCGTTCGGCCAGCGAGGGGCTGGCCGGTGTCCAGCCCGATTGGCGCTGCACGCCTGAGAACACGGCGGTGACGCGGCCGTCGCGCACGTCGATCAGGCGGCGCGCGCGCTGCGCCGGAACGAGTTGATCCAGCGTGTCGGCCAGCCGCCGCGTGCGCGCCGGGCTGTCCATTTCACTGGCCTGAACGGCCTGCGCCAGCACGACGCAAAAGCTTTGCCGCCCTTGCAGAAAACCGGCGCGGCGCAGGATGGCGGCCACGCGCGCGTCAGACTCATCAAAACCGCCGAGCACGAGGTTGAGCAACTGCGCGCGCTCGTCGCCCGCCACGTCGGCCAGCAACTGAATCTGGCTGGCATACGCGGCCGACAATAAAGTGCTGATGGCGTCGGTGTACTCCAGCGCGAAATCGGCCACCGCAGCGGCGGTCTCGGCCGCGGCCTTGGGCGGGGCGCTGATCTCCATGAGCAAATGTGGCTCTGCCACTTTGCTCATCCCCCCTCGGGGGGCCTGGCGCGAAGCGACAGGTTTGGGGGCGCCCATTACCGCCTGGCGCAACCAGCGCGCAAACACCTTGTGGCCACAGCGGTAGGCGTGCAGCACGGCTTCGAGCGGGAAGCGGTGCTCGGCGCGCAGCCGGGCGTGTTCGCGCACGAAGGCGAAGTCGCCCACTGCGCCACCTTCGATCAGACGCAGGATTTCGACCAGATGCTGCGGCGCGTGGGCGTCCAGCGCCCGCAGCGTGAGCGGGTCGTGCGACGCGGTGAACGCCGGGATCTCGGCCAGCACGGTGGCACGCAACTCACTGCCGATGCTGCCGGCGTGCTCGCGCAGGTGCGCCGCCGCCGCCGGCAAGCGCCCACTGCGGCCGAGCCGCTGCAACGCAGCCGCCAGGGCCCGGGCGTGGTATTCAGGCATGGGCCATTGTGCAGACTGCACAACTCCGGCGTCACATTCGCGCCACTTTGCCCAATGACACTGTCACTTGCCGTGTTTAGTCTCTAACCCATCGGCCATAGCGGCCGATACGGTGCGCCCCACCCTGCGGGCGCGGGTCGAGTTCAAACCTGGAGATGGAAATGGCGAAATTTTTGTTCGTGTACCACGGCGGCGGCGCGCCCCAAACCGATGCTGACAAGGCCAAGGTGATGGATGCCTGGGGCAAGTGGATGGGCGGCATGGGCAGCGCGCTGGTCGACGGCGGGCACCCGGTGGGCAAGTCGTCGACCGTGAACGCCGACGGCTCGGTGGCCTACCACGGCGGCGCCAACCCGGCCAGCGGCTATTCGCTGGTGGAAGCGCCCAACCTGGCGGCCGCGCTGGCGCATGCCAAGGGCTGCCCGATCCGGGCCATGGGCGGGTCGATCGAGGTGGCTGAGGCGTTGGACATGTGAGCGCTGCCAGCGCCTGGGCGTGGGTGTATGCGTGGGCGTTCGCGTTCGCACGCCAGCCCTGGCGTTGCGCAGCCGGGCTGAATCAAACCGGCAAAGCGCAAAGGTAGCCGCGCTTCAGCGGCTTCCATTGCACGCTGGCGGCGCGGCCCTCTCGAAGAATGGGCGGGCGGACATCCCCGCGCTCATTCAGCTCACCAACCCATGCCCATTCGTGATCACCAGACACCTACCCCTTGGCCGCTGACTCTCTTGGCGGCTGCCATCCTGGCCGCTTGCGGTGGCGGTGGTGGGGAACCTGTTGTCATTGCGACGCCGCTGTCGATCAGCGGCGTCGTGGCCGACGGGCCCCTGCAGGGCGCGACGGTGTGCTATGACCTGAACGACAACGCTGCCTGCGACGCGGGTGAGCCGACATCGGCCCTCACTGACGCCGATGGCAACTACCGGCTGGACGTGCAACCGGCCGCTGCCGGCAGGCATGAGGTGATTGCCGTGGTACCCGCCACGGCCATCGACAAGGACACGGGCGTTGCCGTGGGTGCGGCCATGACGCTGCGCTCGCCCGCCACCGGCAGCGCCGTGGCGCAGGAGGTGTTCGTCAGTGCCCTGACCACCGCCGTGGCCGACGTGGCCAAGGACAACGGCAAGACCATCGCCGAGGCCACGGCGCAGGTGCAGCAGGCGCTGAACCTGCCGGGTTCACCGCTGGCCAATTTTGTGCGCTCGGGCGGCAGTGCCGAAGCCGCGCTGGCGGCGCGCGCGCTGACGGCGGTGATCGTCGACACCACCCTTCTGGCGGCGCAGGGTGGCGTGGCCGCCGACAAGGTGGCCGCACTGGTCAAGCAAACCGTCGCCAGCGGCCTGCAACACCTGGGTGCGGCGCTGGCCGCCAACCCGCAGGCCACGTTGGCTGCGCGCGTGGCCGAGGCGGTGGCCGCGGTGAAGGCCGAAGGCAACCTGAACGCCGGCACCGTGGCCGCCATTGCCAACGTGTTGGCGCAGCCGGCCGGCACACCCGATGCCCCGGGCCCCTTCATCAGCGTGCGCCGGTTTGCCTATACCGACGCCAGCAACTACAGCTACACCCTGTTCACCGGCGACAGCAGCCAGCTCGATGGCAGCGGTGAATTCAGCGCCCACGAGGTGCGCAAGAACGTCGTCAACACGCAAGACGTGCCCTTCAACCGCAACCAGGCCTACTGGAGCGGCAGCGCCTGGGAAACCTGTGCCTTGCAGTGGCAGGTGATCTCGCGCATCAAGGCGGCCACGGCGACCACGCCGCAGACGTCGACGTACTGCCCCAGCTCGCGCAACGAATCGAAAATCGTCACTGAAGATGTGGCCGGCAAAACGCTGCGTGAGGTGGTCGAAAAAGTCCGCGCCCACCCGCTGGCCGACAGCGTGGGCGCCCACACGAACGAGCATGGCCTGCCGGTGAAATGGGGTGCCAGCCCTGCTTTGCTGCCCGCCGCAGCCGTGTTCCCCGCCGGCTCGAAGCTCAGCCTGCGCACGACGCGCGGCGACATCGGCGGCACCGATCGCATCGAGCTGCAAAACAAGTCGACGGTGCGTTGGCCGGATGGCAAGTTCCGCCAGGCCACCACGCTGGAGCAATACAGCGGCATGCCCGGCAACCTGGTGGACGCCGCGGCCACACCGGCCAATGGCAACACGGTGTTCGTCAGCGACCTGCCCCTGGCCGAGCAACTCGACACCACGCTGGAAGCCTTCAAGCGTTACCGCGCCGGCTTCAACGTGGCCAGCCTGAGCGTGCGCTTTTACAAGTGCGATGTGCGCAAGACCGACCAGGCGGCGCTGAACTGCATGACGGCCAGCGACGGCACCTTGGCCATCAACGAACAAGGCGATGCGCGTGTCATGCGCGTGGCCTCGGGCTACCCGACTGAGCTGGTGCAGCGCCAACGCGGCCTGCGCTTCTGGGCCGAACGCAGCGGCACCGTGTTCCGTGGCATGCGCGATCTGGAAACCATGCGCAGCGACGTGCGCCTGAACGGCCCGGCCTGGGATGCCCTGCGCACGGCCCTGGGCATCGAAGCCCATGTGCCAGCGGTGGCACCCGCCGCGAGCGGGCCGTTTGGCACGCTGCGCAACGCCAGCTACACCGACCCGAATAACTTCAGCGTGCGCACGTTCGAAGGCGACAGCAGCTCACTGCTGCCGAACAGCAGCTACTTTGTGGCCAACGAAATACGCGATCAATTGAGCGGCGGCGTGGTGCAAACCTTTGCCCGCAATCAGTTGATGTGGACCGGCAGCGAGTGGTACGACTGCCCCAGCGACGGGGTGGGCGTGAACGTGATCAACAGCGTGGCACCGTTTGACGGCATCTACTGCAAGGGCTATGTGGACGAGCGCGCGCATCGCACCACGCTCACCCTGGCGGGGCGCAAGATGTCGGATGTCATCAACGACATCCGCGCCTATGGCAGCAAGGACGGCGCTTTCGACTACGCGAACTGGGGTGTGAGCCCGGCTTCAGGCACCGTCATCGACGCCGCGACAGGTTTGACGGTGGCCACCGCCTTGAGCAGCAACGTCTTCCCGGAAGGCTCAACGCTGGAATACCGCGGCTCGCGGCGCACGGCCACCCCCATCAACCTGTTCACCGACGCCGGCAGCCAGGTTCGCGTGGCACCTGCTGACCCCGCGGTGGCCTTCAGCACCTGGCCGTTTGCCACCACGTTGGACGAGTTTGTCGGCAAGTACCCGGGCGACTGGCAAGGTGCGGCGCTGAACGGCGCCAACACCATGCACGTGTACCAGTACTTCCTGGACGCGGCGCCCTCGGCAACGATGACCACGC
>JAYUQE010000299.1:0-3776 GCA_043756905.1 Burkholderiales bacterium
CAAGATCAACCAGATCGGCACGCTGACTGAAACCTTTGCCGCCATCGAAATGGCCAAGCGCGCCGGCTACACCTCGGTGATCAGCCACCGCTCGGGTGAAACGGAAGACTCAACGATTGCCGACATTGCCGTGGGCAGCAACGCCGGGCAGATCAAGACCGGCTCGATGAGCCGCAGCGACCGCATCGCCAAGTACAACCAGTTGCTGCGCATCGAAGAAGACCTGGGCGATGTGGCCAGCTACCCCGGCCGTGCAGCGTTCTACAACCTGCGCTGACAACCCGTACGCCAACATGACCGCAGCCCGCCTGGCCACCTTCGGCTTGCTGGCCTTGCTGTTGCTGGTACACGGCCAGCTCTGGCTGGGCAGCAGCGGGCTGCGCAACACGGTGGCCTTGAGCACGCAGTTGGCCGCGCAGCAGCGCGACAACCAGGCCGCCCGCGCCCGCAACGAGCGCTTGCGCGCCGAGGTGAACGACTTGAAGGAAGGCCTGGAGATGGTCGAGGAAAGGGCGCGCTTCGAACTCGGCATGATCAAGCCCGACGAGATCCTGGTTCAGGTTTCCTCCAAGCCAAACTGAAGTGGGCGACCTTGCCGGCTCACTTGCCAGCACACTGGCCTGGGCACTGGCCTGGTTGCAGGCCGCACCGCTGCACTTGCTGGGCAGCCCGCTCACCCGGGCTGAAGGCCTGGGTTTCGTGCTCAGCCTGGCCATGGTGGCGTGCAACATCCGCGTCAACGTCTGGGGCTGGCCCCTGGCCATTGCCAGCTCGTTGCTGTATGCGCTGGTGTTTGCCGGCAGCCGGCTGTACGGCGAGGCCGCGTTGCAAGGCCTGTTCATCGCCATGGCGGCGTGGGGCTGGTGGCAGTGGCTGCGCGGTCAGGGCAGTGGCGCTGCACCCGGCACCGGCGCCGCATTGCAGGTGGGCAGGCTCACCGCGCACCAGGCCCGGCTCGCTGCCCTGGCCACGCTGGCCGCCTGGCCGCTGCTGGGCTGGGTGCTGCAGCGCGGCACCGACACCGACGTGCCGTTTCTCGACGCCGCGCCCACCGTGGCCAGCGTCACCGGCACGCTGCTGCTGGCGCGCAAGCGCATTGAAAACTGGGCCGTGTGGCTGGGCGTGAATGTCTTCAGCGTCGGCCTGTTTGCCTACAAGGCCTTGTGGCTGACGGCACTGCTGTACGCACTGTTCGCGCTGCTGTCGGTGGTGGGTTGGCGGGCCTGGAAGCGCCGCTTGTCGTGAGCTGGCCCGTTGCATGATGACTGCCTTTTGCATCGCCATCCTGGGCGCTGAAAGCACCGGCAAGACCGCGTTGGCGCAGGCCCTGGCCAGCGCGTTGGCGTTGGCAACCGGCCTGCGTTGCACCTGGGTGCCCGAGCACTTGCGCAGTTGGTGCGAGCGTGCCGGGCGCACGCCGCGGTCAGGCGAGCAGGCCGGCATTGCGCAGGCCCAGCACGAGCACATCGCGCTGGCCGCCGCAAGTTTCGACATCGTGGTCAGCGACACCACGGCGCTGCAAACCGCGGTCTACAGCCGCATCGTCTTTGCCGACCGTTCGCTCGAAGCCGGCGCCATCGATCTGCATCGCGGCATGCACCTGACCTTGCTCACTGCGCTCGACCTGCCCTGGGTGGCCGATGGCCTGCAGCGCAGCGGCGAGCCTGTGCGCGCGCCGGTCGACGCCGCCTTGCGCGAGCTGCTGCTTGCCGGCGGCCTGCCCTGGGCGCTGGTGGCCGGCAGCGGCCCGGCGCGGGTGCAGGCCGCGCTCGATGCGGTGGCCCCACCGTTGCGCCGGCACGCCACGCCGCGCGCCGGCCTGTTCACGCGCCTGGCGCAGCGCAATGCGCAGCCGCATGCGCGCGCCTGGCAATGCGAACGCTGTGATGACCCGGCCTGCGAGCACTTGTCCTGGGGCCAGCCGCCCAGCCGCTGAAACCCCTGGCCACCGATCCGTAAATGGCCAGCACCGGTGAGCCAGCCGGCACATATTGGCCCAACCCGCCGGCCGTGCCCATCGTGGCGGTGCTGCTGCTGGGCGCCGGGCCGGTGCGGATCGGCGTGCAGGCGGCGTGGTTCAAGCGCTGGTGATCGTGGGCTCGGCGGTGCGCGGTTTGCACAGACCTTGCCGGCGGCAGCCTGAGGCGGGCCGCGATCAGTTGACGCTGCTTGAGCCCGGCGCCTGGTTGGGCGGCGTGGTGAACAGCTCGCCCACGTCCACGGCATCGAAGCGGTACTGCTCGCCGCAAAAATCGCAACCCACCTCCACCATGCCGCGCTCGGCAATCAAGCCGGCGCTTTCGGCGTGGCCCAGGTTGCGCAGCATGCTGCGCACACGCTCGCGCGTGCAGCGGCACGCAAAGCGCGGCCGCTGCGGCGCCTGCCGCACCAGGTGCTCCTGCCAGAACAGGCGGTGCAACAGCGCATCAGCGTCCAGGCCCAGCAACTCGTCGCGCTGCAACGTGGCGCCGAGCAGGGCGATGCGGTTGAAGTCTTCGTTCAGGCCAATCTCGTCTTCACGCGACGCGCCCAGATTGCCCACGCCCTGCATGGGCATGCGCTGCAAGAGCAGGCCAGCGGCGCGTTCACCGTTGGCCGCCAGCACCAGGCAGGTGTCGAGCTGCTCGCTTTGCAGCATGTAGTGCTCCAGCACCGCAGACACATGCTGCAAGGGCTCGCGCTGGTCGCCATGCAGAGGTACTACGCCTTGATAGGGTTGCTGGCCAGCCACTCGGTCTTCGGGGTCGAGCGTGATGGCGCAGCGGCCCTGGCCGTGCACATTGAGCATGGCTTCCAGGCCGGAGCCCATTGGCAAATCACTTGGCAACTCGCCCACCAGCTTGGCCGTGGCGCGAAAGCTCAGGTCGCTGCGCACTTCGGCCACCGCCAGCTTGACCGGGCCGTCGCCATGCAGTTGCAGCACCAGTGACCCATTGAACTTGATGTTTGCCTGCATCAGCACGCTGGCCGCGGCCAGCTCACCCACCAGGTTGCGCAGCGGCTCGGGCCAGGCACCGAGCGCCGCGCGGCGCGCCTGCAACTCGCGCCAACCGGCGCCGAGTTGCACCAGCAGCCCACGCACGGGCAGGCCTTCGAAGTGGAAGCGGTGCAGCTGGTCGAGCATCAGGTCTGGCATCAAACCGGGCATCAAGCCAGCCGCTTCAGGCCGCTGCGGTGGCGCTCGGTCTGCACCAGGTAATGCGCGGCCAGGCGGTCGAGCAAGGTCTGTTGCTCGGGCGACAACGCCCGCACCAGCTTGGCCGGCGCGCCCATGATGAGCGAGCCGTCGGGGAACTCACTGCCTTCGGTGACGACGGCGCCGGCGGCCACGATGCAGCGCTTGCCGATGCGCGCGCGGTTCAGCACCACGGCCTGGATGCCGATCAGCGAGCCGTCGCCCACCGTGCAGCCGTGCAACATGACCTGGTGGCCCACGGTCACGCCTTCGCCCAGCGTCAGCGGCACGCCGTCATCGGAGTGCAGCACGCTGCCATCTTGCACATTGGTGTTGCGGCCGATGCTGATCCAGTCGTTGTCGCCGCGCACAGTGCAGCCGTACCACACGCTGGCGCCGGCGGCCATGCGCACGCGGCCGATCACACTGGCGCTTTCAGCCACCCAAGCCGTGGGGTCGATCTCGGGCACGCGGTCTTCAAGCTGGTAAATGGCCATCGGGTTCCTCGTTTTTGGCAGTCGATAATTCTAAGGATGGAGCTCAGAAGCGAGGCGTTGCGCGTGTTGTGCCTGGCCGACCCCACCACCAAGGCGGTTGCGGC
>JAYUQE010000300.1:0-3771 GCA_043756905.1 Burkholderiales bacterium
GTACCAGGCCCTGGTGCAGTCGGCCCTGGGCTCGGCAGCCTATGCACGCGAGTTGGGGCTGGCGGCCAGCCAGATCATCATCAGTTGCAAGGTCAGCGGGGTGAATGACTTGATCGCCGTCTACCGCGGCCTGGCCAAGCAATGCAACTACGCCCTGCACCTGGGCCTGACCGAAGCCGGCATGGGCACCAAGGGCACGGTGGCGTCCACCGCGGCGTTGGCCGTGTTGTTGCAAGAGGGCATCGGCGACACGATCCGCGTTTCGCTCACGCCGCAGCCGGGGGAAGCGCGCACGCAGGAAGTTGTTATTGCCAACGAGATTTTGCAAGCCCTGGGCCTGCGCCGCTTCAACCCCAGCGTCACGGCGTGCCCGGGCTGCGGGCGCACCACCAGCGAGACCTTCCAGGTGCTGGCGCAGCGTATCGACGAACACTTGCGCCGCATGATGCCGGTGTGGAAGACGCGCTACCCGGGCGTTGAGAACCTGCGTGTGGCGGTGATGGGCTGCATCGTCAATGGCCCCGGCGAAAGCAAGCATGCCGACATCGGCATCAGCCTGCCCGGCACCGGCGAGGCGCCCGCCGCGCCGGTGTTCATCGATGGCCAAAAGGCGATGACGCTGCGCGGCGAGGGCATCGCCGAAGAGTTCCACCAGATCGTCGAGAGCTACATCGAACGGCGCTTCGGCGCCGCGGCGCACGCCCCCGCATGACCTCGGTGCGGCTGCACAGGCCGCGCAAAAAACTGAACGTGAAATGAGTGAACGCATCCAGGCCGTCAAAGGCATGAACGACATCTTGCCGCCGGATTCGGCGCGCTGGGAATGGTTCGAACACGTGGTGCGAACGCTGATGCACCGCTACGGCTACCTGAACGTGCGCACGCCCCTGGTCGAGCCCACGGCGCTGTTTGTGCGCGGCCTGGGCGAGGTGACCGACATCGTCGAGCGCGAGATGTACTCCTTCACCGACAGCATGAACGGCGACGCACTCACCCTGCGCCCTGAAGGCACGGCCGGCGTCGTGCGGGCCATGATCGAACATTCGCACCTGTATGACGGCGGCAAGCGTCTGTTCTACATCGGCCCCATGTTCCGCCATGAACGGCCGCAGCGCGGGCGCTATCGCCAGTTCCACCAGGTGGGCGTGGAAGCACTGGGCCACGATGGGCCCGACGTTGACGCTGAGGTGATCCTGATGGCGCGCGCCTTGTGGCAAGACCTCGGCCTGACCGATGTGCGCTTGGAGCTGAACAGCCTGGGCCAAACCGACGAGCGCCTGGCCCACCGCGCCGCATTGATCGCGTACCTGGAAAAACACCTGGATCAACTGGACGCCGATGCCACACGCCGCCTGCACAGCAACCCGCTGCGCATCCTGGACACCAAGAACCCCACCATGCAGGCCCTGGTGGAAGGCGCACCGCAATTGATGAGTTTCCTGGGCGAGGCTTCGCTGAAGCACCTGGACGGCGTCAAGGCCATGCTCGATGCCGTGGGCCAGCCCTACCGCATCAACCCGCGCCTGGTTCGCGGCATGGACTACTACAACCTCACCGTCTTCGAATGGACGACCGACAAGCTGGGGGCGCAAGGCACGCTGTGCGGTGGCGGGCGCTATGACGGCTTGATCGAGATGTTAGGCGGCAAGCCCGCCCCGGCCGTGGGCTGGGGCCTGGGCATCGAGCGTGTACTCGACCTGCTTGTGCAGTGCGCCATCACACCGCCACCGCGCCCGCCCGATGCCTACCTGGTGGTGCCCGATGCGCACGCCCTGCCGCAGGCCACGCGCTGCGCCGAGAGCCTGCGCGCGGCCGGCCTGGCGGTGGTGCTGCACCCCTTGGGCAAGCAGGGCGCAGCGAGCATGAAGTCGCAATTCAAGAAGGCCGATGCATCGGGTGCGCGCCATGCGTTGATCTTCGGCGCTGACGAGCTGGCCGGCGGGCAGGTGGCGGTCAAGCCGCTGCGCGACGCCACGCCCACGCAGCGCCTGCATTCACTGGCCGACGTGGCGGCCTGGGCCGACGAATTGCGCAACGCATAATCGCCGCCTTCCAAAGCCCCCGCTTCCAAGACCCCGCGCAACATGGCATCACCTTTAGACCTGCAAGAGCAGGAGCAACTCGACGCCTTGAAGGCGTTCTGGAAGCAATACGGCAACCTGATCACCTGGCTCCTGGTGGCCGCGCTGGCGCTGTACGCCGGCTGGAACGCCTGGGGCTATTGGCAGCGGGACCAAGCAGCCAAGGCCAGCAGCATGTTCGGCGAACTCGAGCGCGCTGCGCAAGCCAGCGACGCTGAAAAAACCGGCCGCATCTTCGGTGACATGAAAGACCGTTTTGGCCGCACCGCTTACGCCCAGCAGGCCGGCCTGCTGGCCGCCAAGGTGCAGCACGACAAGGGCCAGGCCGACGCCGCGCGCACCAGCCTGGCCTGGGTGGCCGACAACGCGGTGGAAGACGAGTACCGCAGCATCGCGCGCCTGCGCTTGGCCGGCTTGTTGCTGGATGCCAAGCAATACGATGAAGCGCTGAAGCAGCTCGATGCCGCCAAGGCGCCCGACTTCCAGGCCCTGGTGGCCGACCGCCGTGGTGATGTGTTGCTGGCCCAGGGCAAGAAAGACGACGCCCGCGGCGCCTACCAAACGGCGCACCAGGGGCTGGACGTGAAACTCGAATACCGCCAACTTGTGCAGGCCAAGCTCACCGCCCTGGGCGCTGCGCCGGCGGCGTCGGCAGCGCTGGTGGCTGGCGTGGCATCGGGTGCGGGCAAGTGATGCTCTGGCGCGTGATCCAGCGCGGGCTTCTGGCCGCCACCGTGGTGACGCTGGCAGCATGTTCGTCTGACCGCCCCAAACCCACGGCGCTGGAGCCGCTGGCGCCCAAGATCGGCGGCCGTCAGGCCTGGATGGCCCAGCTTTCGAATGTGGATTTCGGCCTGACGATGCAGGTGCGCGACGGCTCGGTCACCGTGGCCGGTGGCGATGGCAGCGTGCTGGCTTTGGATCTGCAAACTGGGCGCGAGTTGTGGCGCGCACAAGCTGGTGCGCGCTTGTCAGCCGGCGTGGGCAGCGACGGGCGCTACAGCAGCGTGGTCACGCGCGACAACGTCCTCGTCACCTTCGAAGCCGGCCGCGAGAAGTGGCGCCAGCGCTTGAGCACCAGCGTGAGCACGGCGCCACTGGTGGCCGGCGAGCGCGTGTTTGTGCTGGGTGCTGACCGCGCGGTGCACGCTTATGACGCCATCGATGGCCAGCGCCTGTGGACCTTGCAACGCCCGGGCGAACCGCTGGGCCTGGCCCAGGCCGGCGTGCTGCTGCCGTACAAGAACACCTTGCTGGCCGGGCAGGGTGCGCGGCTGACGGGCGTTGATCCGCTGAACGGCGCGGTGAGTTGGGAAGTGGCCCTGGGCAATCCGCGCGGCACCAATGAAGTAGAGCGCCTGGCCGACCTGGTGGGCCCCGCCTTGCGCCTGGGCAGCCAGGTCTGCGCGCGCGCCTTTCAATTGGCTGTGGGTTGCGTTGATGTCGAGCGCGGCACCTTGACCTGGGCGCGCAACAGTGCCGGCCCCAGCGGCCTGGGCGGCGACGCCGAGTTGATCGTGGGCGCCGACGCCAGCGACCGCATCACCGCCTGGCGCGCCGCCACCGGCGAAGTGGCCTGGAGCAACGAGAAGATGCTCTACCGCGGCTTGAGCGGCGCCCTCGTCACCGGCCCCACGGTGGTGATGGGCGACAGCGAAGGGCAGGTGCATTTCCTCGATCGCAGCAATGG
>JAYUQE010000301.1:0-10626 GCA_043756905.1 Burkholderiales bacterium
GGCCTTAACTTGCAGTTGCATGTCAACGATGTTGGCAGCGGCGAAGAAGCGGTGGTGATGCTGCATGGCTCGGGGCCTGGCGCCAGCGGGTGGGCCAACTTCAACCGCAACATCGAGCCGCTGGTGGCCGCGGGCTACCGCGTGGTGTCGTGGGAAGGTCTCCTTGGGCTCGATCGCCATCGAACGGCGGTATGCCGCTTCGGCCACGCCCATTTGGCGGCTGATCAAAACGCTTTTGTCTTGAAACAGTTTTGTATTGATACCAAGAGACTTGCCTGCACAAAGCCTGCGGCTCGCTGCCCCCAAGCACTGCAAAGATGCCACCGAGATGGGCGCTGCGCTCAGGCAGGTGCGCTACGAGACGGCGCTGCCGCTGCCGGCGAATGGGCAGTAGGCGTGTGCGGCTGATTGACGAGTGACGCGGTTCCCGCGCCATGCCCGGTCAGGGCAGCGAGTTGCGACAGGTGTAGCTGCTGGCTTGCAAGCGGTCGCCTGCCGTGTAGTGCGGGTAGCCGGGGTAGCGGCACATCGGTCTGGATGATTGAATTGGGAACGGTGGCAAACCGGCTTTGCTGGTCTGCTCGATCGCGTCGGCGGGCGCAATGCCTGTGGTCACCCAGCGGTCCAGCGGGTCAATCAGGTCGGCCATCGTTGCAATGGCGCGCTTGTCCGTGGTGGCGCGCGCATTGCCGCTGTGCGTGGATGCTGGCGACACATACAAGCGCACCGACCGGTCAACCATGGCCTGCCCGAATCTGGCTACGACAGCCTGGTAGTACTCGATGCCCATGAGCGCGCTCTGTGCCCGGTCGCCAGCGTTCTCGCGAATGATCAGCTTGCCACCGCGGGCGAAGAACGCGGACAGATCCGGGTTGGTGGCGTCCATCAGCGCCGAGGTCTGCTGGACACGCGCCGCGAACGCTTCCGGGCGATAGGTTCTCACATCAAACGCCGCATCGCGTGCCACCGCGTAGCGAATCCAGTTGCTGCCGTACAGCCAGTGTGTTGACGCCGTGGCATTGCTGGGCGGTACGGTGGGTGCGGCCGTGCCCGTCACCCAGCGAACCAGGCTCACGGCCTGGGGGCCGTCCAGGCTGTCTTCATGGCCGTACAGCCACGGCGGATAGCGGGTGATGCCATTAGCCAGTGAGAAAGAGAAGGCGTAGGGAGAATGGATGTCTCGCAGCAGCGCCAGCTCGGCATCGGACAAGCAGTGCGGCCCGGCGTCGCTGCCACCGGCGCAGCGCAGTGCCTTCAGGTTCACACGCGCCTGGCAGGCCAGGTAGTTGTTGACGACACCGTCCACCAGGCCGTCCAGCGCATCGCAAGCGTCAGTGGTGGCCTGTGCGATCAGCGGCGCCTTCGCGGCGTCGAGCCAGTCGGTGAACTGCGGCACCGAATTGCGCACGAAGGCGTGGAACAGACCCGTCCAGTTGATGACGGGCACCACGCTGACGATGCCGTCATAGTCGGCCGCAAAGCGCTGCGCCAGCGCCAGCCCTTCGCGCCCGCCTTCAGAGCCGCCGAAGTAGTAAAGCTGGCCCGGCGAGCGGCCATAAAAGGAGCGCATGAGATCCACGGCCACGTCGCGCACCTTTTTGTATGACGCGAAGGCGAAGTTCTCCAGCATTTCATCGTTCAAGGCAAACGCCCCGGGCTCGCTGGCAGCAAAGGCCGATGCCTGGTGGCCGGAGTCGGTGCCGAAGGTGGCATAGCCGCGCGTGATGGGCAGCGCGTCGCCTGGTGCCGCGTCGCGCAGCGGCGCCAGGCCCGTGATCAAAACGCCGTTGAACCCGCCGCCACCATACTGCAAGGCCTTGCCGTTCCACTGCGTGGGCAAATTGAGCTGGAAGTTGATGCGCTGCGCCTGCGGGTCGCGCGGCGCCACGCTGCCCAGCAGGTTGCAATACGTTGGCAAGGCAGGCGTGACGCGGTTGCCATCAACGGTTTCGGCAACGGGGGTCACCAGCACAGCTGAAGAGACCGTGGCCGGGCCGCTTGGCAGGCCGATGGCCGACGCCGCAATCGACTTGCCGGCCAAGCCCGCACAAGCTTGCCCGAGCTGCACGGCAGAGGGGGCGCTGGCGCAGCCCGCGAGATAGATCGAGGCCGCGCCGGCGGCCAGCATTGGCAGGAAATGAGCATTCATCTTGCAAGCTCCTCGTTTGTTTGCATCACTGCCATCGCGCGCGACTTCAGCCGTCGATCAGCGCCTCGTCCCACGCATGCACCGTCTGCTGCTGTTCGCCCAACTTCTCGATCCACAGGCGCATGGTGTCGCCGGGTTTCAGGAACAGCGGCGTGGGCTTGCGGCCCAGTCCTACGCCGGGAGGCGTGCCGGTGGTGATCAGGTCGCCGGGGTTGAGCGTCATGTACTGGCTCACGTGGGCCACGATCTGCGCCACGTTGAAGATCATGGTCTTGGTGTTGCCGGTCTGGGCGCGCTGGCCGTTCAGGTCGAGCCACATGTTCAGGTTTTGCACGTCGCCCACTTCGTCAGCCGTCACCAGCCAGGGGCCGATGGGGCCGAAGGTGTCGCAGCCCTTGCCCTTGTCCCACTGGCCGCCACCTGAAAACTGGAACTCGCGTTCGGATACATCGTTCACCACGCAGTAGCCGGCCACGTGCTTCAGCGCATCGGCCTCAGACACATAGCGCGCCTGGCTGCCGATCACCACGCCGAGTTCAAGTTCCCAGTCGCCCTTTTGCGAGCCCTTGGGCAGCACCACGGCATGGTTGGCACCCACGGCGCAGTCCACCGTCTTGGTGAAGACGATGGGTTCCTTGGGAATGGGCATGCCCGATTCGGCGGCGTGGTCGGCGTAGTTCAGGCCGATGGCGATGAACTTGCCCATGCCCACCCAGGGCACAGCCAGCGCGCCTTGGGCTACGACGGGCAGGGCGCTCAGGTCGAGTGCGGCCAGGGCGGCCAGGCCTTGCGGCGAGAGGTGGCGCGGGGTGATGTCGCCGATCAAGGCGCTGAGGTCGCGCACCTTGCCTTGAGCGTCGAGGATGGCGGGCTTCTCTTGGCCCTTGGGGCCGTGGCGCAGCAGTTTCATGACAGTGCTTTCTAACGTTAGTGATGTTGAATTTAAAGCGACCAACCACCATCAATGATGCTGGCCGTGCCGGTGGTGAATCTTGATTCGTCGCTGGCCAGGTGCACGGCCAGCGCAGCCACTTCAACGGTGGTGCCCAGGCGCCCCATGGGCTGGCGCTCGATGAACATGGCTTCCACCTGGGCCACGCTCTTGCCGCTGCTTTTGGCCAGCACCGCGATGCGCTCGCGTAACGAAGGTGACTCGATGGTGCCCGGACAAATGGCGTTGCAGCGCACGCCCTTCTTGATGAAGTCGAGCGCCACCGATTTGGTCAGCCCGATGACCGCGGCCTTGGTGGCGCCATACACGAAGCGGTTGGCCGCGGCCTTCACGCTGCTGGCGCCCGATGCCACGTTGATGATGCTGCCGTTGCCGCGCGCCACCATGCCGGGCACGAACGCCTTGACGGTGCGGAACATGGAACGCACGTTCAGGTTGAAAGCGAATTCCCAATCATCTTCACTGCAATCGAGCACCGTGCCGTGGTGCACGAAGCCGGCGCCGTTGAACAGCACGTCCACGGCTGAGTGGCGCGCAGCGGCGGCGTGGATGGCGGCGGGGTCCAGCACATCCAGCCGCTCCACCGTGCAGCCTGCCAAGCTCTGCAACAGGGCCAGGTTGATGTCGGTGGCGATCACCTTGGCGCCTTCGCGCGCGAAGGCTTCGGCCACGGCGCGGCCGATGCCTTGGCCGGCAGCGGTGACCAGGGCGGTTTTGCCTGCAAGGCGCTGGCTCATGGTGGTTAACCTTTCATGTGATGTGGTGGCGCGCACTGGCGCGGCGTTCGATTTCATCCCAGCGCCAATCGATGCCCAGGCCGGGCGAGTTGGGCGCCAGGGCCTGGCCGTCTTCAATGGCCAGCCGGCTGGCGGCAATGGCGTCGAGCTGAGGAATGTATTCGACCCATTGCGCCGCCGGCACGGCTGCGCACAGCGAAACATGCAGCTCCATCAGGAAGTGCGGTGCCACCATCAGGTTGCAGGCTTCGGCCAGGTGCGCCACCTTCAGCCAGGGCGTGATGCCGCCCACGCGCGCCACATCCACCTGGATGATGCTGGCGGCGCGGGCACGGATCACGTCGGCAAACTGGCCCGGCGAATAGAGTGATTCGCCCACCGCAATGGGCACCGCGCTGGCCGCGGCCAGGGCCACATGGCCGGCCAGGTCATCTGCCGGCAGGGGCTCTTCAAACCAGGCGATGCCTAAGGCCGCGTAGTGCGGCGCACGGCGAAGGGCTTCGCTCAGCGTGAAGCATTGGTTGGCGTCGACCATCAGTTCGAACCCGTCGCCCACGGCATCACGCACCGCGCGAAGCCGGGCCACATCCTCACTCACATGCGGCTTGCCCACCTTGAGCTTGGCGCCTTTGAAGCCGGCTTGCTGCGCGGCCAGGGTTTCGCTAACCAGCGTTTCCACAGGCAAATGCAACCAGCCGCCTTCGGTGGTGTAAACGGGAATGCGGTCTTTCGCGCCGCCCGCTGCCAGCCACAGCGGTTGGCCGTCGCGGCGGCAACGCCAGTCCCACAGCGCGGTGTCGATGGCGGCCAGCGCCAGGCTGGTGACGGCGCCCACCGTGGTGGCATGGGTGACGAACATCAAATCGCGCCAGATGGATTCAATGCGTGCCGGGTCGCGGCCAAGCAGCCGCGGCGCGAGGTGGTCACGCAACAGCGCGGTGACCGAAGACCCCCCGGTGCCGATGGTGTAGCTGTAGCCGGTGCCCGTTAACCCATCGCTGCAGTGGATGCGAACGAAGAGTGTTTCTTGCGTCACGAAGCTCTGGATGGCATCGCTGCGCGGCACGGGTGGCGGCAGGTCAACCTGCAACACCTCGACTGAAACGATTCGTGTCACTGACCGTTGCTTGTCAAAAGCCCATCGTCTTGGGCAGCCACAGCGAAATGGCGGGGACGTAGGTCAGCACCACCAGGCTCACCAGCAGCGGCACCAGCCAGGGCAGGATGGCCATGGTGGTGCGTTCAACGCTCAGCTTGGCCACGCGCGCCAGCACGAACAGCACCATGCCCATGGGCGGGTGCAGCAGGCCGATCATCAAATTCAGCACCATTACCAGGCCGAAGTGCACCGGGTCCACGCCCAGCTTGTGGCAAATCGGCAGCAAGATGGGCACCAGGATGGTGATGGCCGCTGTGGGTTCCAGGAAGCAGCCCACGAACAGCATCAACAGGTTGGCCATGAGCAAGAAGACCCAGGGGTCCTTGGTCACAGCCAGCACCCAGGCGGCGATTTGCGCCGTGACGCCGGTGGCAGTGAGCATCCAGCCGAAGATCGACGCTGCGGCCACGATGAACATCACCGTGGCCGTGGTTTCCACGGTGTCCAGGCTGACCTTGATGAACTGCTTC
Source organism: Burkholderiales bacterium (assembly GCA_043756905.1). GTDB lineage: Bacteria > Pseudomonadota > Gammaproteobacteria > Burkholderiales > Burkholderiaceae_C > Rubrivivax. Next base: position 5,468 of record JAYUQE010000301.1, read on the forward strand.
ACCGTCATGGTGCGGTACCACACCAGGCCCAGGAACAAGGCCCAGGCACTGGCCGCGATGGCGCCTTCGGTGGGCGTGAACAGGCCCGTGGTCATGCCGCCGATCAGCAGCACCGGTGTCATGATCGGCAGCACGGCCTGGAAGCGGAAGATGCGGTCGAGCACGAAGATCGAGACGATGGCGCCGAACACCACAACCTGTGCATTCAGCCCCAGCTTGTTGACCAGTGCCCAGGTGGCCAGCGGCCAGGCGATCACCAGGCCCAGCTCGAGCATGGCGCGGCCAAAACGGGCGCCGCTGAACTTCACATCGCCGCCCCAGCCGTTCTTGTGTGCAAAGTAGGCCACGGTGACCATCATCAACAGCGCCATCAACACGCCGGGCAAAATGCCTGCCAAAAACAGTGCCCCAACTGAAACGTTAGCCATCATGGCGTAGATCACAAACGGCAGGCTGGGCGGAATGATCGGCCCCAGCGTGGCGCTGGCGGCGGTCACGCCCACGGCAAATTCAAGGTCGTAGCCATGGTCCTTCATGGCCTTGATTTCCACCGTGCCCAGGCCGGCGGCGTCGGCAATCGCGGTGCCGCTCATGCCCGCAAAAATGACCGACCCAACCACGTTCACATGGCCCAGGCCGCCCTTCATCCAACCCACCAGCGCGAGCGCGAAGTTGTAGATGCGGTTGGTGACGCCGGCGTTGTTCATCAGGTTGCCGGCCAGGATGAAGAAGGGCACCGCCAGCAGCGGAAAGCTGTCGATGCCGCCGATCATGCGGTGAATGACCGTCAGGCCCGGCTGGTTGCCGCTGGCCAGGATGTAGATCAGCGAGGCGCCCGCCATCGCAATGGCCACCGGCACGCCGCCGGTCATGAGGAGCAGGAAGATGATCTTGAGCATGGTTTCGTCTACCGGTCGTCCATGGTAGATTCAGGCCGTTCCAGCACGCTGTAGCCGCGCTGCCAGTGCACCTTGGCCACCCACACCGAACGCAGCGCCATGGCGACGAAGCCGAACAGCACCACGGCGTAGACGATGTTCATGGGCAGGTCGACGATGGTCATCTGGTAGGCGCCCATCTTTTGCATCATCTGCACGGTGAAGAAGCTCATCGAAAAGAAGAACGCGATGCGGATGAAATCGACCGCGATGGCCAGCGCCCGCGACACACCTTTGCCGAGGTAGCGGTACAGCAAGTCAACCTGGATATGGTTGTTCTTGGCCACACCGATGGACGCACCCACGAACACCACGCCGATCAGCAGGTAGCGCGCAATTTCCTCCGTCCACGAGGCCGAGTTGTTGAGCGCATAGCGGGTGAAGAACTGGGTGAACACGACGCCGGCCAGGGCCCAGAACAGGGCCACGGCGATCCAGGCTTCAATCGGCGTGTGTGACAGGTCCACGGCTTCATCAGTGGCGTGGAACTCGCCGTCATCGCCCATCACCTTCGGGCCGGCATCGATGTCCATCGCAGGCTCCTTACTTGATGGCGACGATGCGGTCGTAGTCCTTCTTGTCGAAGCCCATGCTCTCAACCGTCTTGGCCTTCAGCACCGCATCGACGAAGCTCTGGCGGTTGACGTTGTGGATCTGGAGGCCCTTGGACTTGAACTCCGCCACCAACTCGCTTTCGCGCTGCTTGATCTGCGCGCTGGCGCGGGCCGCAGCTTCCAGGGCCACGTCGGAAAAGATCTTCTTCTCGGCGTCGCTAAGCTTGGTCCAGATGTGCGGCGCCACCTGCGTGGTCAGGCCGTCGACGATGTGGCCGGTGAGCATGATGTGCTTTTGCACCTCGTAGAACTTCTTCGCCTCGATGGTGGTGAGCGGGTTTTCCTGCGCGTCGACGGTGCCGTTTTGCAGCGCCAGGTAGACCTCGGCAAAGGCGATCGGCGTCGGGTTCGCCCCACAAGCTTCGGGCGTGGCGCGGTAGCTCGGCACATCGGGCACGCGGATCTTCAGGCCCTTCATGCCGGCGCAGTCGGTGAAGGGCTTGGTGCTCGTCGTCATGCGCGCGCCGTAGTAGGTGTAGGCCAGGATCTGGATGCCGGTCTTTTCGCGGAAGCCGTCGATCATTTCCTTGAACACCGCGCTCTTGCTGTAGGCCAGCAGGTGCTCGCCATCGCGGAAGATGAACGGGTAGTAGGCGATGCCCAGGCGCGGGTAGCTGCGCGCGGCAAAGCTCGGGCCGCTGATGATCATGTCCACCGTGCCGAGCTGCATGCCCTGGTTGATGTCGGTTTCCTTGCCGAGTGAGGAGGCCGGAAAGACCTGGATCTCGAACTTGCCGTTGGTGCGCTTCTTGATCTCTTCGGCGGCCCACACCGACTCGGTGTGATAAGGCTCGCTGGTCTCGTAGACATGGGCCCACTTGAGCTTGGTCTGCGCGGCCGCGGGCAGCGTGACCGTGCCAACGCCGGCCACCACCGCAGCGGCCAGCAGGGTATTCAACAAAGTTCGCTTCATCGCTTGTCTCCTCTTGGGTTGAATCAGGCCTCGTCGGCCACCAGTTGAACCTTGGTACTGCGGCCGCGGTCGAGCGCCAGCTCGAACGCCTCCTGCGCCCTGGACAGCGGCAGTTGCGCGCTGATCAGTGGCCGCACATCGACGCGGCGCGCGCGGATTGCCTGCACCGCGAGATCGAATTCACCGTTGGCGCGAAAAGCGCCGACATAGTCCAGCTCGCGCGCCATCACGCTGTTGGCCGGGAACGGCAGCTCGGCCGGCAGGGTGCCGACCTGCACGATGCGCCCGCCGCGCTGCACTGCCGCCAGGCACGTGGCCAGCGCCGCAGCGGCGCCGGCGGCTTCGAGCGCGATGTCGAAGCGATCGGTGAGCGTGGCCGCGGCGCTGTCAGCGCCGCTGCGCACCACCGTATCAGCCCCGACCATGCGCGCCATCTCGAGCGCACGCTCGGCAATGTCGGCCACCACCACCTCGGACGCGCCGCCCAGGCGCGCGGCAATCACGCACATGCAGCCGATCGTGCCGCCGCCGGTGACGAGCACGCGCTTGCCTAACACCGAGCCGGCGCGCTGCACCGCGTGCAGACCCACCGACAGTGGCTCGGCGCAGGCGATCTCGCCGAGCGAGACATGCGCCTCAGTGATCGGCGTCAGTTGCCGCTCGGGCATCACGAAGGCCGAGGCAAACAGGCCCTGGGCGTGCGGGAAGATGCTCGCGCTGCCCAGGAAGTACATGTTGCGGCACAGGTTCATGCGCCCGCCGCGGCAGTAATCACAGACACCGCAGGCGTGCGAGGGGTCGATGGCGACCTTGTCGCCGAGCCTGACGCGCGTGACCTCGCTGCCGATGGCGGCGACCACGCCCGAGGCCTCGTGGCCGGGAATCAGCGGCTCGCGGATCACGAAGGCGCCGACGCGCCCATGTTGGTAGTAATGCAGGTCGGAGCCGCAGATGCCGCCGGCGCCCAGGCGCAGGCGCACGTCATGCGGGCCCAGGACTCGCGGCGCCTGGGGCGTCAGGCGCAGATCATGCGCGCCATGCAGCGTGCAAGCGAGATCGGGTTGGGTCATGCAGCCTCCTTGGCCGGCGCGGCGTCGACCCACGCGGCAGCGAACCGGTCATGTGAATTGCCGAGATGCATGCGCATCGCTGCGCGCGCGCCGGCGACGTCGCCCGCGGCCACGGCGCGGATGACGCCGCGGTGCTCGGCAACGGCCAGGCGCCAGCTGCGCGCGTTCTCGAAATGCCGCCCGAGCTGCTCGAACACGGGCTTCTTGCGCTCGTCCCACAGGTCGGTGATGACGCGCACCAGCGCGGCGTTCTCGCTGGCCTCGGCCAGTGCCACGTGGAAAGCGCGGTCGCCGCGGATGGGCATCACGCCCAGCGCGATGTCCTCTTCCATCAACTTGACGGCCGCGCGCATGCGCTTGAGCGCTGCCTGGGGCTTGTGGCGCGCGGCCAATGCCGCCAGTTCAGATTCGATGAGTTGCCGCGCGCGCAGGATCTCGAACGGGCCCAGCGCCGACTCGACGTCGCGCAACTTGCCGGCCGGGGCCTGCGCGGTGACGTAGATACCCGAGCCCATGCGCACCTCGACCAGGCCCTGCACCTCCAGCGCGATCAAGGCCTCACGCACAGAAGGCCGCGAGACGCCGAGCTGCGCGGCCAGGTCGCGCTCGGGCGGCAGGCGCGAACCCAGCGCGAATTCGCCCGACGCGATCAGCGCGCGCAACTGCTCGGCGATCTGGCGGTAGAGCCGGCGCGGCTCGATGGATTGCAGGGGCATGGGCTTGATGTGGCCAACTGGTCAGACCAGTTGGCCAAACAAGTGTCGTCGCCCGCATCTGCCGGCGCTGCTGGGGTTTGCCCTAACCCAGCCCGGCGGCACTCAGTTCGCCACGCGTGGGCAAGCCCTCGGTGTCGCCCCGCACCTGCACGGCCCGCGCGCCGATCCAGGCGCCGCGGCGCGCGGCCTCGGGCAGGGTGCCGCCTTCGAGCAGCACGCTGATCACGCCCACCGCGAAGCCGTCGCCGGCGCCGACCGTGTCGACGACCTCGGCCACCGCATAGGCCGGCACCTGTCCGCGCCCTTGCTCGCTCGCGAAGTACGCGCCCGCGGCGCCGCACTTGACGATGACACTTCGCGCACCGCGCGCGAGGTAGAAGTCGGCAATCACTGCCGGGTCGGCGCTGCCGGCGAGCAACTCGCCCTCGGCCTGGCCCGGCAGCACCCAGTCGCAACCCTCGGCCAGCGAGTTCAGTGTGTCGCGCATCGCCTCGCGTGAGGGCCAGAGCGCAGGCCGCAGGTTCGGATCGAACGAGATCGTGCGGCCATGCCGGCGCGCCAGCGCAATGGCGCGCCGCGTTGCCGCCAGCGTGCGCGGCGACAGCGCCGGGAACACGCCGCTGACATGCAAGTGGCGCGCACCTGCGATCCAGGCCTCGTCGATCTCGTCTTCGCCCAGCAGGCTGGCAGCCGAGCCACTGCGGTGGTATTCGATCGGCGGGTCTGACCCATCGTCAACGCGGCCCTTGAACATGAAGCCGGTGCGCTGCGCCGGGTCGCAGACCACGCGCGAGCAGTCAACCCCCTCGTCGCCGATTGCGGCCAACAGGAAGCGCGCCATCGAGTCGCTGCCCAGTCGGCTCTGCCAGCCGACCTTCAAGCCCAGCCGTGCCAGCCCGATCGCCACA
>JAYUQE010000302.1:0-3765 GCA_043756905.1 Burkholderiales bacterium
CACCTGCCAGGTCAGCTCAAGACGGCCATCGGGCAGATCCACGCGGGCATGACCTTCGCCCTGCAGCAACGGGTGCCCGCCGCTGCCGCCAGGCAGCCAACGCAGCCAATCGGCCAGGGTACAGCCCATCTCGCGCTCGAAACGCTCGGGATAGAACGACTGCATGGCGCGGAATTGCCCGGTCAGCCACCGGCAATCGGGGGCCAGATCGCCAGCACGTCGCCTTGAACCAGAAGCTTGCTGCCGCGCTGCTCGGGCGGCACGAACACGCCGTTCACAAGCACCAGGTGCACCAGCTTCATGGGCAGGTTGAACGGCTCGATCACCTGGGCAATGGTGGCGCCCTGCGCCACTTCAAGCGGCATCTGGTTGGCGCTGCGCACATCGGCGGGCAGGTACTCGCCCAGGCTGGCGTAGAGCTTGAAAGTGATTTGCATCGTTAGTTGTGTGGCCTCAGAGCTTGAGAGTCGTTCGGGACTCTCAGGCTCTTAACGCTCGCGCACCAAAGCATGGTGCTGCTGGGCCTGGGCGCTGGCCAAATAGGCCTTCATCAGCTGGGTCGGGTCCGCCTTCAGTTCGGCTTTCCATTCGCCCAGCTTCACCCGCCCTTCCACCAGGCCGCGCATGGCGCCGACGTGCTCGGTCCAACCAATGCTGTTGCAGCCCACCAAATGGTCGCCGGCAAACTGCAAGCTCAAGTGGCGGCCGGCGGCGTGGTCGGTCAGTTCGACATGCTCGCCGCCCGGGTGCCCCTGCCAATCGCCAAAACTGGTGGACACCAGGCCCAGCGTGTCGAGCACGTTGATCTGCGTCACCCGTTTGAGCGAGGTCGCCTTGCCCGCCATGTTCAGTGCCGCCACGCGCGCCTGGTCAGCCGCATTGGGCTGGATCGCGCTGACGATGGTCTTGCCGCTGGGCAGGTCGTAGGCTTGCGCGCAGTCGCCCGCGGCGTAGATGCCCGGTACGCTGGATTGCAGGAATTCGTCGGTCAGCACGCCCTGGTCGCACTTCACGGCGCTGCCGCTCAGGAAGGCGATGTTGGGCTTGACGCCGGTGGCGCTGATCACCAGGTCGGCGTCGAGCACCTGGCCGGTGGACAGCTTCACTTTCATCGCGCCGGCCGCATCACTGCCCAGGCCCACAGCATTGGCCAAACGAGTCATCAGCCCCGGGTGGCCGGGCTCGATGGATTCGACCCGCGCGCCGGTGTACACCTTCACGCCCTTGGCCTGCACCCAGTCCTTGATCATGCCGCCGGCGGTGGGGCCCATCATGCGCGGCACCATGCGGTCACCCATTTCGACCACGGTGAGTTCAACCCCGCGCGCGGCCAGCGCTTCCATGATGATGCAGCCGATGAAGCCGGCGCCCATTTGCAGCACGCGCGTGCCCTTGCCGGCTTTTTGCATGATGGCGCGCGCATCGTCCAGGGTCCAGCAGGGGTGGACGTTGGGGCTGGCGATGCCGGGGATGGGCGGGCTGGCGGGTGATGAGCCGGTGGCGATGAGCAGGCGGTCGAACGGCAGCGCCGTGCCGTCCTCCAGCAGCACGCGCTTGCCCGCCACATCCACGCTCTTGGCGCGGCCGCGTTTCAGGTCGATGCCCAGGTTGGCGAAGTGCGCCACCGAATGGCGCAGGTGCGTGCCCTCTTCCTTGATGTTGCCCATCAACAGATAGGGAATGGCCATGCGCGAATAAGGCGCCTCAGGCTCGTCGCCCACCAGAGTGACGGAATCATTGGGGGCCTGCTTGCGCAGGGTTTCGGCGGCGATCACGCCGGCCGGGCCGGCACCAAGAATGACGTGTTTCATCTTTGCATTCCTCAAAACGACGCAAGGCGGTGCAATGACCGCCTTGCCGTGGCATTGAACGAAAAGTTATAGGCCCAGGCGGCTGCGCGTGTCGGACTTGAGCGTGCCGTCGGCATGCCAGCCGCGCACTTCATAGTACTTGGGCAGCATCTCGGGCAGCTTGCTCACCAGGCCCTTGGCCGGGCCGGTCTTGGCCGGCTCGTTCAGCAGGCGCGGCGGCAGGTTGTCGTCCTTGTTGGTGAAGCCGGCGCGGTTGTTGAAGTCGCGCTCCATGTTCCACACCCGCTCGCCGATCTTGGCCACGTTTTCCAGCGTGAACTCTTCGCCGCAAGCGGCGGCGAGTTGCGGCGCCAAATCGGCCAAGCCCCAGGCAAAGGTGGTGAAGATGCACAGGCCCGATGAATCGAACGCCGCCGTGGCGTCTTGAAACGCCATCACCAGTTCGGGCTTGCCTTCGGCCACCAGCGGGTCGGTCTTGATTGGAATGCCCAGCACTTCAGAGGCCACGGTGTAGCTGCGCAGGTGGCAGGCGCCGCGGTTGCTGGTGGCGTAGGTGAGGCCCATGCCCTGGATGCCGCGTGCGTCGTACGCCGGGAACTCCTGGCCCTTGACGCTCATGCTCAGCTCGGGGTGGCCGTACTTGGTGCACAGGCGTTTGCTGCCCTGGCCAATTTCCTTGCCGAAGCCCACGCCCGTGGCCGTCATTTCGGCCAGCTCGCACAGCGCCTTGGCCGAACCGAAAGGCGCTTCCACGCCGAGCTGCTCTTTGCTGATCACGCCCATTTCATACAGCTCCATCACAGCGCCGATGGTGGCGCCGAAGGAGATTGGGTCCATGCCGTGCTCGTTGCACAGCACGTTGGCGTATTGAAGCGCGTCGAGGTCGTTCACGCCATTGGCCGCGCCCAGCGCCCAGGCCGCTTCGTATTCGAGGCCGCCCGAGGCACCCCAGTACTGCGGTTTGTTAACGACCGAGAAGTGCCCCTGGTCGATCTTCTGGATGCGCCCGCAGGCGATGGTGCAGCCGAAGCAGGCCTGGTTGGTGATCAGCGGCTTCTTGCCATCGGTCTTGCGCGGCGTGGCCATGGCTTCGGCGGAGATGTCTTTCGCGCCTTCGAACTGGCTGTCGCGGTGGTTGCGCGTGGGCAGCGCGCCGATTTCGTTGATCACGTTCATCAACACCTGCGTGCCATAGGTGGGCAGGCCCTGGCCGGTGACACCCGCACGGAACGTTCGATAAAGTCGTTGCCCAGCACATCGGTCAGGCGCTGGTCCAAAGTGGCTCCAGCACGCCCCAATCCGCCACTGTGTGCCTCACCCTGCGCATCACCCTGGCCGAGATCGTGGCACCTGCGCCATTGTTCCACCAGCTTGCCTTCATGCCAGATGGCAAAACCCACGTCGGGCCTTGAGAGCGCATGGCGGCGCACCGCCTCTACGCAGTGCGCCAGCTCGGTGGCGTCGGTTTTGAGGAACTTGCGCCGCGCCGGGGTGCTGAAAAACAGTTCTTTCACCTCCACCGTGGTGCCGGTGCTGCGTGCCACCGGTTTGAGTTCGCCGGTGCGGCCATCCAGAAGATAAGCGCTGGATTGGCCTGCCGCCCTTGACAATATGGCGCAGTCTGCAATGGAGTTAATAGCGGCCAGGGCCTCGCCGCGAAAGCCCATGGTGCTCACCGACTCCAGGTCAATCAGGCTGCTGATCTTGCTGGTGGCGTGGCGTTTGAGGGCAATGGCCAGTTCGTCACGCAGGATGCCAGCGCCGTCGTCTTCTACGGCGATCAGCCGCACGCCGCCGGCCAGCAGCCGCACCGCAATTTGGGTGGCCCCAGCATCCAGCGCGTTGTCAAGAAGCTCGCGCACCACCGAGGCCGGGCGCTCCACCACCTCGCCTGCCGCTATCTGGCTGATCAGCTCGTCAGGCAGTTCAAGAATCGGGCGGCGGGGGTGGGGGG
>JAYUQE010000303.1:0-10584 GCA_043756905.1 Burkholderiales bacterium
CAACCGCAATGAGCACGCCATCGACCTGTCGGCGCAGCGGCGTGGCGAGCCGCCCGACCCAGACCCGCAAGGCAGCGTGCCTTGAGGCCAGGCTGAAGCGGTGTGTTGCGGCGCGAGCCACCGGCGCGTCAGCCGCCACGTTGCACGATGTCCAGTGCCTGCTGGGCATTGCGCAGAACGTGGCGTTGTTTCAAGCGCGCCGCAAAGAGTTGTACCAACGCCGCGCGCAACCACGCGCTGGTGGCAGGGGCCACACCCAGGCGAATCTCGTCGCGCGTGGCGAGCCAGGTTTTCAGTAAATGGGCTGGAAAGATGTGCGGCGCAGCGCCATGGTCGAGCAACCGGGCGATGCACAGTGTGTCGAACTCTGCGGCGGCGCCATGCATGCCGACCGGCCCGGCCTTGTCTTGCGCGCGCAGGTACTTGGCATTGCGCGCGGCGAACAAGGTCATCTGCGCCAATGCCGCAGGCCACAGGTGCGGATGCTCCACGCATTGCACCCGCACCGCGTGCGCGAAGGTCAGTGCGTGGCTGAAGTCGAGCCAGCCGATGTTGTCGCCCACGGGACCGTCGCTGCGGTCTTGCCAACCGGCATCGAAATGCATGAGGTGCATCGCCCCCACACACATCAGCGCCTGGTGCAGCGCCAGAGGTACGCATTGCGCCGCATGCTGCGCCGACAACGCCAGTGCAGCACGAGGCGCCAGGCCGAACCAGGCCTGGGGGTCGGGCACAGCGGTGTTGTGGCCGAACGCGGCGGGCCATTGCGCCAGGGCCGGCGCGTAGGCGCGAAAGTCGGGCAACAGATCTTCCCTTGTCGCAAAGCGCAGCGCGCGCAACCAGCCCTGCCACAGTGCAGGAGCCACGCTCGGCCCCAGGCGCTGCACAAGCGAGCGCACATGCACCAGGTAGATGAGCGAGTGGCCGAAATCGTTGTAATGAGCCAGCGCGGCTTCGGTCAGGCAGGCATCGAACTGTTGCGGCGGCGCCTGCGCCAGGCCCTCCAGCAACTGCGCGCCGGCGCCGGCCTCATCCTGGGCCTCGACTCGGTTCAAGAATAACTGCGCGTTCCACACCACGCTTTGAGGCACCGGCAAGGGCCATGGCGGCTCACGCAAGGTGTCGCGTGCGATGTAACTCAGGGCCTCGGTCAGGCAGGCCAGCCGCTGTACCGGTGGCTCCAGCTCATCGCGCAGGCGCAGCCAGCCGTCCGCCGCGGCCCAGGCATGGGTCATGCCGTAACGCAGCCGCTCATGGCTTTGCATGAAGGCCTGGCGCAGCGCATCGTCGGCCGTGCCGCCCGCGGCTTGCAGGCGCGCCACTTCGCGCGCGATGCGCGGCAAGTCATCCTCGGCCATGGCTTGCTCCAGCGCCGCCAGGTGCTGCTGCTGGCGCAGTGCCGGGGCCGGCTCGCTCAGGTCAACCCAGACCTGCCCGTCGCGCTGCGCCACCGGGTAGATCGTCAGGCCATCACCGCCGTGCAGGTTGCTGCCATCGCGCAGATCGAACTGCCAGTTATGCCAATGGCAGGTGAGGACACAGTCCGCCCCCAAGGCACCTTCGGCCAGCGGGTAGCCCTCATGCGGGCAGCGGTTGTTGCAGGCATGTACCGCGTCGCCTTGGCTGAACAGGGCCAACTGCTTGCCGGGCAGCTTGACGACCATTCGGCCGTTGCGTCGAAGCTGTTCAAGGGTGGCCACGGCGTGCCAGGAACCGGCGGGTTGCGCCACGGCGTCTTCTTTCATGACGGCGCATTGTGCGCAGCACCCAGTCACTTGTGCGGCTTGACCCTGGCCCGCATACCGATCATTGCGCGCAGGGGTTTGACCCTGGTTTGGCCCCCTGCCCGATGGCAGGATCAGCTCAATACCAAATTGGTTCTGTGGATCAGCTCGGGCTCGTTGGTGTAGCCCAGCGCAGCCTCGATCTGCGAGCTGGGCCGGCGCGCGATGAGGCGCGCCTCGGTGCTGGAATAGTTGGCCAGGCCTCGCGCCAGCTCGACGCCCGCGGCATCGCGCACGGCAATGACATCGCCTCGCCTGAAGTCACCCTGCACCTCGGTCACGCCGATGGGCAACAGGCTCTTGCCGTCGTCGCGCAGCTTGGCCACGGCGCCGGCATCCACCACCACCGCACCCCGCAGTTGCAAGTGGTCGACCATCCACTGCTTGCGCGCCGCGAGCTTCTGGGTGCCGGCCACCAGCGTGGTGCCAATGGCTTCACCGCGCGCCAGGCGCAACAGCACATCGGGCTCGCGCCCCCAGGCTATGACGGTGCTGGCGCCGCTGCCGGCCGCGCGCTTGGCGGCCAGCACCTTGGTGATCATGCCGCCACGGCTGAGAGGCGAGGCCGCACCACTGGACATGCGTTCCAGCGCCGGGTCACCGGCCGCGGCTTCGGCGATGAACTGTGCTTGCTCATTGCGCCGTGGGTCGTCGCTGTACAGGCCGCGCTGGTCGGTCAGGATCACCAGCGCATCAGCCTCGATCAAGTTGGCCACCAAGGCGCCCAAAGTGTCGTTGTCACCGAACTTGATTTCATCGTTGACCACCGTGTCGTTCTCGTTGATCACCGGAATGACCTTCAGCGACAGCAGGGTCAACAGCGTTGAGCGGGCATTGAGATAACGTTCGCGGTCAGTCAGATCCGCATGGGTCAACAACACCTGCGCGCTGGCCAGGCCGTGCGCGCGCAACTGGGTTTCGTACATCTGCACCAAGCCCATCTGGCCCACCGCAGCAGCGGCCTGCAGCTCGTGCAACTCCTTGGGCCGCGTGGTCCAGCCCAGGCGCTTCATGCCTTCAACGATCGCGCCGCTGGACACCATCACCACTTCCCGGCCCTCGTGCGCCAACGCGGCGAGCTGCCGGCACCAGTTGCCAATGGCCGCGGCATCGACGCCGCGGCCCTCGTTCGTGACCAGGCTGGAACCGACTTTCACGACCAGCCGGCGAGCATGGCGCACCACCTCAGCCATGTTCAGGCGCCTCGGGCTGGTCGAAACGGGGATCGGGCTCGTCAACGGGCCGCTGGAAGCTGGCCACATGGTCGTAGCAAGCCCGCATCAAAGGCGTGAGGCCTTCGCGAGCCAGGGCCGATATCTCGAACACCGGGCCCTTCCAGCGCAGGCGCCGCACCAGGTCACTCACGCGCTGCTTGCGCTGCTCAACCAGCACCATGTCCATCTTGTTGAGCACCAGCCAACGCGGCTTGGCATGCAGCTTGGGGTCGTACTTCTTCAACTCGGAGACGATGGCGCGCACTTGTTTCACCGGGTCAGCATCGTCGTCGAACGGCGCCATGTCCACCACGTGCAGCAGCAAGCGGGTGCGCTGAAGGTGGCGCAGGAAGCGGTGACCCAAACCTGCGCCATCCGACGCGCCTTCGATCAAGCCGGGCAAGTCGGCGATCACAAAGCTTTGCTCGGGCGCGACGCGGACCACGCCTAAGTTGGGGTGCAGCGTCGTAAACGGATAGTCGGCGATCTTGGGACGGGCGTTCGACACCGCTGTCACCAGCGTTGACTTGCCGGCGTTGGGCAAGCCCAGCAGCCCGACATCGGCCAGCACGCGCAGCTCCAACTTCAGGTGCCGCTTCTCGCCCGGCCAGCCAGGCGTCTTTTGGCGCGGCGAGCGGTTGGTGCTGCTCTTGTAGTGCAGGTTGCCAAAGCCGCCATCGCCGCCTTTGCAGATGAGTGCAGGGGTTTCGGGGTCGAGCAGTTCGGTGAGCACCTCGCCGGTGTCGAAGTCGCTGATCACGGTGCCCACAGGCATGCGCAATGTGATGTCGCCCCCGGCCGCGCCGAATTGATCGGCACCGCGACCCTGTTCGCCATTGCGCGCATCGTGGCGGCGCGCATAGCGATAGTCGATGAGCGTGTTCAGGTTGCGATCAGCCACCGCAAACACACTACCCCCGCGCCCGCCGTTGCCGCCGTCGGGGCCACCGAAGGGAATGAATTTTTCACGCCGGAAGCTGGCGCAACCGGCGCCGCCGTTGCCGGCGGCCACTTCAATCGTGGCTTCATCGACGAACTTCATGGTGCGCGGGTCTCACTTGAATGCCGAAACAGAGCGGGAACGAAAAAGCCCCGGCAAGCCGGGGCCTTGCAGGGCTTGGGACGATGTCTTCAGCCCGGAAGGACGGATACCTTGGATTGGTTCTTGGGGCCGCTGACGCCGAAGGACACCTTGCCGTCGATCAGCGCAAACAGCGTGTGGTCGCGACCCAGGCCGACATTGCGGCCCGGGTGGAACTTGGTGCCGCGCTGGCGCACGATGATCGCGCCGGCCGTGATGACCTGGCCGCCGAACACCTTGACGCCGAGCATCTTGGGTTGCGAATCGCGGCCGTTGCGGGTGGAACCGCCGCCTTTTTTTTGTGCCATGTTTCAGTACTCCTAGCGAGGCTCAGGCGGTGACCGAGCTGATGTTCAACTCGGTAAAGCCCTGGCGGTGGCCGCCGTGCTTCTGATAGTGCTTGCGCCGGCGCATCTTGAAGATGCGCACCTTGTCGTGCCGCCCGTGGGCAACCACTGTTGCCTTGACGCTTGCGCCTGCCACCCAGGGAGCCCCAATCTGCAAGTCTGCGCCGCTGCCGACAGCCAAGACTTGATCGATCACGATTTCCTGGCCGACATCCGCAGCAATCTGTTCTATCTTGATATTTTCGCCCGCAGCAACCTTGTATTGTTTGCCGCCGGTTTTTATGACCGCGTACATGTCTGACCTTTCCTGCTTACCTTGACTAGCTTGAATCTCCGCGTCGCGCAGGCCCAGCCCGGTGGCGAGCGCAGCGCATAGCGAAGCCCATGATTCTACCACCCTTGAAAATCCGGGCTCCAGACGAGTTTGCGGCCGCCGTGGCAGCGTGCGCAATGCCGGGGCCGGCCACCCAGCGCCGCCACAGCGTCGCGACCTGGCGAGCATGCATTTCTATAATCACCCACGCCCATTGCCGGCCCCCTTGTGCTGCAAACCACCGCCCAAACCACAGAAGCCGACCCACTGGCGCAACCCATGCGTGAAGTCGACGCCGTGATCCACGCGCGGTTGGCGTCTCGCGTGGCGTTGATCGACCAAATTTCAGGCTACATCGTCAGCGCCGGCGGCAAACGCATTCGGCCTCGTCTGGTGTTGCTGTTCGCCCAGGCGCTGGGGTTCGAAGGCGCGCAGCGTTTCGAGCTGGCTGCGATCGTGGAATTCATCCACACCGCCACGTTGCTGCACGATGACGTGGTGGACGAATCGTCGCTGCGTCGTGGCCGCAAGACGGCAAACGCGTTGTTCGGCAACGCTGCCAGCGTTCTGGTTGGCGACTTCCTGTACTCCCGGGCCTTTCAGATGATGGTGTCGTTGGACAACCTGCGTGTGCTTGAGGTGCTGGCCGACGCCACCAACGTCATCGCCGAAGGCGAAGTCTTGCAGTTGATGAACATGCACGACGCCGACTTGGCCGTGGCCGACTACCTGCGTGTGATCCGCTTCAAGACCGCAAAGCTGTTTGAAGCCAGTGCGCGGCTCGGTGCGGTGATTGCGGGCGCGCCGGCCGCGGTGGAGACCGCCTGCAGCGACTACGGCCGCAGTTTGGGCACGGCATTTCAACTCGTGGATGACCTGCTGGACTACCAGGGCGACTCCCAAACCTTGGGCAAGAACGTGGGCGATGATCTGCGTGAAGGCAAGCCCACATTGCCGCTGCTGATCGCCATGGAGCGCGGCACAACCGCGCAGCGCATGCTCATCCGCCATGCGATCGAGCATGGCGAAGTGCAGCGCTTGCCCGACATCGTTGACATCGTGCGCCAGACTGGTTCGCTGCAAGCCACGCTGGAAGCCGCCAGGCAGGAAGCCAAGTTGGCCCAGGCGGCGTTGACGCTGTTGCCGCCGTCGCCCTCAAGAAGCGCTCTGGTAGACTTGTGCGTTCAGTCGGTCGATCGCTCGTTCTAGCGTTGGCCGGCTGGCACCGGGCGGCCTAAATTGCGTCGCTTTGGCCCATCGGGGTGTAGCTTAGCCAGGTAGAGCGCTACGTTCGGGACGTAGAGGCCGGAGGTTCGAATCCTCTCACCCCGACCAATTCGTTGTTGACCGCCACGCCGCAGTACAGCGGCGGGCATTGCGCAGCAGGCCGTTTCCCGCTGTCTTTTCGCCGTTTACAGCCCCGCTGTGATCGGCGATGATTGGCCGGTTTGTAACATTTCCCTTCGCTCACCGATGGCGGTTGACACCCTTCCCGAGTCGTCCCAATCAGCCCTGTCCGGGGTGGCTCGGGTTCTGGTCCATGCGGGGCGCCTGAGCGTCAAGGCGGCAGAAGAGCTGGCCCGGTCGGCCAAGGAACGGCGCATCAGCTTCGTCTCAGCCGTCATCAGTGCCGGCGCCGTGCAGCCGGCCGATCTGGCCCATACCTTGTCTACCGCGCTGGCCTTGCCGTTGCTCGACTTGAGCGCGGTCGACGGCGAGCGGCTGCCGCGCCACATCGTCGACCCCAAACTGGCCAATCAATACCAGTTGGCCGTGTTGGGCAAGCGCGGAAACCGCATCTTCATTGGCGCGGCCGACCCCACAGACCTGGAGGCTGGCGAGCGCATCAAGTTCGCCACCCAGCTCACGCCGGAGTGGGTGATCGTTGAGCACGACAAGCTGGTGCGCTTGCTCGATGCCCAAAACGCAAACGTCAACGAGGCGATCGACTCACTGACCACGGGCGACTTCGATTTCGACGTCACCGAGGAAGATGCCTCAGCCCAGGACAGCCCCGACGTAGTGGCCGAGGTGGAAGACGCGCCGGTGGTGCGCTTCCTGCAGAAGATGCTGATCGACGCCATCAACATGCGGGCCTCGGACCTTCACTTCGAGCCCTACGAGTACAACTACCGAGTGCGCTTTCGCATTGACGGCGAGTTGCGCGAAATCACCCAGCCGCCGGTGGCGATCAAAGACAAGCTGGCGTCGCGCGTGAAGGTCATTTCGCGCATGGACATCGCTGAAAAGCGCGTGCCCCAAGACGGCCGCTTGAAGCTGAAGTTTGGCACCAAGGCGATCGACTTTCGCATCAGCACCCTGCCCACGCTGTTTGGTGAAAAGATCGTCATCCGGATCCTCGACCCGTCCAGTGCCAAGCTCGGCATTGAGGCCTTGGGCTACGAAAAGATTGAGCGCGATCGCCTCATGGTGGCCATTCAGCGGCCCTACGGCATGGTGCTGGTGACCGGCCCCACCGGCAGCGGCAAGACGGTGTCGCTGTACAGCTGTCTGAACATCCTGAACCAGCCCGGTGTGAACATTTGCACGGTGGAAGACCCGGCCGAAATCAACCTGCCCGGCATCAACCAGGTCAACGTGAATGACAAGGCCGGGCTGACTTTCGCCGCGGCCTTGAAGTCGTTCTTGCGTCAGGACCCGGACGTGGTGATGGTGGGTGAGATCCGCGACCTGGAAACCGCTGACATCGCGATCAAGGCCGCGCAGACCGGCCACATGGTGATGAGCACCCTGCACACCAACGATGCACCGACCACGCTGACGCGGCTCATGAACATGGGTGTGGCGCCGTTCAACATCGCCGCCAGCGTGTTGCTGATCACGGCGCAACGCCTGGCCCGGCGCCTGTGCGAAAACTGCAAGGCGCAGGCCGACTATCCACGTGAGGCTTTGCTGCGTGCCGGCTTCATCGACACCGATCTTGACGGCAGTTGGCGCCCTTACCGCGCCATCGGCTGTTCGGCTTGTACCAACGGTTACAAGGGGCGGCTTGGGCTTTACCAAGTGATGCCGATCACAGAGGCTATCCAGAAAATCATCCTGGCCGAAGGCACGTCCCTGGACATCGCTGTGCAAGCGCAAAAAGAAGGCGTGCGCGATCTGCGCCAGGCCGGCCTCATGAAGGTGCGCGCCGGCCTGACCACGCTGGAAGAAGTGATTTCGGTCACCAACGAATAGGCAACGCGAGGGTTACTCATTCATGGCCACGGCAGCATTAGGCAGAAATGCCAAGGACTTTGTCTTCGAATGGGAAGGCAAAGACAAGAACGGCAAGCTGCTTCGCGGCGAGGTGCGTGCTCATGGCGAGGCCGTTGTCAGCGCCACGCTGCGCCGCCAGGGCATCCTGATCACCAAGATCAGGAAGCGCCGCAATGCCGGCGGGCGTTCGATCAAACAAAAGGACATTGCCGTCTTCACGCGCCAGCTGGCCACGATGATGAAAGCCGGTGTGCCGCTGCTGCAGGCGTTCGACATCGTCGGTCGCGGCAGCACGAATGCACGCATGACGCGGCTGCTCAACGAGATTCGTGGCGACGTGGAAACGGGTACCAGTTTGTCTGCTGCGTTTCGCAAGCACCCGCTGCACTTTGACCAGCTTTACTGCAACCTGGTCGAGGCCGGTGAAGCCGGCGGCATTCTCGAGGCCTTGCTTGACCGCCTGGCGATCTACCAGGAAAAGACCTTGGCCATCAAGGCCAAGATCAAGTCGGCCTTGATGTACCCGGTGGCGGTGATGGTGGTGGCCTTCGTGGTGCTCACGGTGATCATGTTGTTCGTGATCCCGTCTTTCAAGGAAGTCTTCAAGTCCTTCGGCGCCGACCTGCCCGCGCCCACACTGTTCGTGATTGCCTTGTCTGAGTTTTTCGTCAACTGGTGGTACGTGGTGTTCCCGATGGTGTTCGGCGGCATCTACTTCTTCCTGCAAAGCTGGAAGCGCAGCACCAAGATGCAGATGTTCATGGACCGGCTGCTGCTGAAGATCCCGGTCTTCGGCGACCTGATCCTGAAATCGGTCATTGCCCGCTGGACGCGCACGTTATCGACCATGTTTGCCGCCGGCGTGCCGCTGGTCGAGGCGCTCGATTCCGTGGGTGGCGCTTCCGGCAATGCGGTGTACGTGAAAGCCACCGAGCAGATCCAGAAAGACGTCTCCACCGGCACCGCATTGACCACCGCCATGACCACGGCCAGCGTGTTCCCGACCATGGTGTTGCAGATGGCCGCCATCGGTGAAGAGTCCGGCGCTCTCGACCACATGCTGGCCAAGTGCGCCGAATTCTATGAAGAAGAAGTCGACGAAATGGTCAAGGGCCTGTCCAGCCTGATGGAACCCTTCATCATCGTCATCCTGGGCGTGATGATCGGCGGCATCGTGGTGGCCATGTACTTGCCGATCTTCAAGCTCGGCGCCGTGGTCTGATGCTCGGCGTGGCTTGGCCGGCAGCCCTCGACCCCTTGCTCACTCCTTGGGGCCTGGCCCTGCTGGGGCTGTGCCTGGGCAGCTTTCTCAACGTCGTGGCCCACCGTGTGCCGTTAATGATGGAACGCCAATGGTGGGCCGATGTGGCGCAGCAGCTGGGTGATTCGCAGGGCTGGCAGCGCGCCTTTGGCCATGCCACCCCGGCACCCGTTGAAGCGGCTGGCCGGTTGGTGGTGCGGCAAGTGGAACAACTCGCGCCCCTGAGCCTGAACCGGCCGCACTCGCGCTGCCCGCATTGCGGTGCCGGCATCCGCTGGTATCACAACATTCCGCTGCTGGGCTGGCTGATGCTCAAGGGCAAATGCGCCGATTGCGCGGCAGCCATTTCAATTCGCTACCCGCTGGTTGAATTGCTCACTGGTGTGCTGTTCGCGGTGGTCGGTTGGCGCGTGGGCGCACAACCTGCCGCGCTGCTGTGGTGCGTTGTGGTGGCAACACTGGTTGCCTTGGCCTTGATCGATTGGGACACCACCTTGCTGCCCGACAGCCTGACGCTGCCCCTGCTGTGGGCCGGGCTGGCCGCCGCTGCCGTGGGCTGGACGATCCCCCTGCCGACTGCGCTGTGGGGCGCGGTGGCCGGCTATCTTTCGCTGTGGTCGGTGTACTGGCTGTTCAAGCTGGTCACGGGCAAGGAAGGCATGGGCTATGGCGACTTCAAGTTGCTGGCCGCACTGGGCGCCTGGCTGGGCTGGCAGGCCATCGTGCCGATCTTGTTGTTTGCCTCGGTCATCGGCGCCATCGTGGGCATTGCCATGAAGATGCGCAGCAGCTTGCGCGAAGGCCGCTACGTACCCTTCGGCCCCTTTTTAGCTGGCGGCGGCCTGGCGGTGATGCTGGTCGGCCTGCCCACTGTGTTGAGCGCGATGGGTTGGCAATGAGCCACCGAGGTGGGCATTGAC
The DNA here is from genome assembly GCA_043756905.1 of Burkholderiales bacterium. Lineage (GTDB taxonomy): Bacteria > Pseudomonadota > Gammaproteobacteria > Burkholderiales > Burkholderiaceae_C > Rubrivivax. The sequence goes on from JAYUQE010000303.1 coordinate 10,140, forward strand.
CTCAGGGCTGCACATCGGCCTGACCGGAGGCATCGGCAGCGGCAAGAGCACCGTGGCCAAGTTGATGGTCGGACTCGGCGCGACCCTTGTCGACACCGACGCCATCGCCCACGCGCTGACTCAGCGCGACGGCGCAGCGATGGCGCCCATTGCGGCGGAGTTCGGCGCCGAGATGGTTGGCGCCGACGGCGCGCTCGATCGCGCTCGCATGCGCGCGTTGGCCTTTGTCCAGGCCGGCGCCAAACTGCGCCTGGAACGCGTCCTGCACCCGCTCATCGGCGCCGAAGCCCGGGCCCAGGCCGAGCGCGCCGGTACCAACACCGTGATCTTTGATGTGCCCTTGCTGGCCGAATCACAACACTGGCGCCAGCGCGTGCAGCGCATCCTCGTCGTCGATTGCAGTGCTGCGACGCAAGTGCAGCGTGTCATGGCACGCTCGGGCTGG
>JAYUQE010000304.1:0-10555 GCA_043756905.1 Burkholderiales bacterium
ACGTCAGCGTGCGACAAATTGAAGCTGCCGCCCAGGGTGTGGCACAGCTTGTGGTGCAGGCCCATGGCCACGCTGCCCAGCACCGTGCCGCACAACCAGGCGCCATACAGGGCGTTGCTGCGAGCTTCAATGTCGTTTGGCTGAAGCGAAAGGTTAATGATGGCCTGGGCGCTGGCACGAATGCCTTCCTCGGCCATCAAGGCAACCACCGGGTTGCCGTCATGCGCATACAGGCCCTCGGCGGCATGGGCGATGGCGTTGAGCGCGCTGGTCACGGTCAGCCCCAAAGGCAGAGTCAGCGTCAATTCGGGGTCGTAGATCACGGTGCGCGGCAGCACGCGCGCGTCGCGCCCGGTCTTCTTCACGCCGCCTTCGGTGAGGCCATAAATGGGCGTCACTTCGCTACCGGCGTAGGTGGTGGGAATGGCGATGATGGGCAGGCCGGACTCCAGCGCAATGGCCTTGCCCAGCCCGGTGGTGGAACCGCCACCGATGGCCACGGCGCAGTCGGCGTTCAAGCGCCTGGCTTCTTCGCGCGCGGTGCGTGCGGTCTCGATGGGCACATGCATGGCCGCCTGGGCAAACACGCCGGCCGCACGCTCGCCCAGCAACACAGCCACACGCTGGGCGGCATCCACTTGCTCGGGTGTGCACAGCACCAAGGCGCGCCGCGCACCCAAACGTTCCAGCTCAGCCGGCAGTTCGCGCAAGGCGCCCGCGCCGAAGACGATGCGCGAGGGGCTGGCGGTGTAGGTGAAGGCTTGCATGGTGTGCGCTGCGATCTGTGGATACTTGAGCATCGACGTTGACGCCCGCGCGTGTCAACCATCTACCAAAGGGTTGCGCACTTTCAGCGCGGCAAAGCGGCCAAAATCGCGATCGGCGCTCCACAGTTCGCGCACCGCGTGTTGCTTGCACAGCGCCGCAATGCGCGCGTCATGCACCATGCCGCCTTGCACGCGACCTGCTTTGAGCAGTGCCTTCAGTTCGGCCCAGTGTGAGCCCGACTCCGCCAGCAGAGTCAGTGTTGGCGACGCCATCCACGATTCCACGGCACCGAAAGCGACGTCCATCGTGACGGGGCCCGGCTGAATCCTGGGGTGGGTGACGATGGCCAGGAATTCATGCACGCAGGGCCAAGGTACCGCCCAAGCCTGCTTGCCTTCAGCCAGACGCCTCAGGCAAGCCAGTGCCTGCACATGAAAGGGTGACGATTCGCGAAAGGCATAGACCAGGATGTTGGTGCCCACCGCGATCATGTGCCGCGCCCTTCGTAGATGACATCGCGCGTTTGCGCCCAACTTAAGCCCGGCTCCGGGTTCGGGTTGACCGGTAGCTTGTCGGTCACAGGCACGAACTCGAAACCAGCGTCAGCCTTCTCGGCAATCACCCGCCGCAAGCCCAGCTCGACCAAGGCCTTGACGGTGGTACCGCGGCGAGCGGCCAGGCGTTTGGCCTGGAGAAGAATCGAGTCAGCAATATCAATGGTTGTCTTCATATGGGAGTACGGGTCAATGCAGCCATATCTCCTTATATCATTCTTGACCGGTGGCGTTGCAGTGCCGGCGCGCAGCACCCGAGCTGTCAATGCAGACCCGAACACCGCTGCCACAACTTCGGTGTAGAACGGCGGCCATGCACCAACCACACACGCAAGCCCGCTCGTCCCTCTACTACCGCTACCAGGTTTACAAACCATGGCTGCCCACCGAACACGCCGTGCCGCAGCCGCGCACGCAAGTGTTGATCGTGGGCGCCGGCCCGGCGGGCCTGGTCACCGCGCTGGAACTGGCGCGGCACGGCGTGCCCAGCGTGGTGTTGAACCTGGAGGTGCAGGTCAGCCCGGGCAGCCGGGCAATCGTCTTCACGCGCCGCTCGATGGAAATCTTGCAGCAAGTGGGCGTGGCCGCGCGCATCGTCAAAAGCGCCTTGCCGTGGCGCTTCGGCAACTCGTTCTACCGCGGGCAGCAGGTCTTTCGCATGGAAGCCCCGCATGACGACGACGAGCGCTTCTTCCCCATGAACAACCTCCAGCAGCAGTACCTGGAAGAGTACCTGCTCAATGCCTGCGCGGCGCAACCCCTGATCGAGCTGCGCTGGGGTAACAAGTTGGTGCAGGTGACGCAAGCCGCCGACCACGCGCGGCTGTTGATCGACACGCCGGCTGGTGAGTACGACCAAACCACCACCTGGCTGGTGGCAGCCGATGGCGGCCGCTCGGGCATCCGCGCAGCGCTGGACTTGAAGCTCGAAGGCGCGTCATACGAAGGCCTGTTCGTGATTGCCGACATCCGCATCGACCTGCCCTACCCCACCGAACGCCGCGCCTACTTCGACCCTGACTGGAACCCGGGCAACACCATTCTCATGCACCGCCAGCCGCACGGCATCTGGCGCGTGGACTATCAATTGCCTGCGGGCGAAACGCCTGACGAGGCGTTGCAACCGGAGTCGATGCGGCAGCGCATTGATGCGCAGTTGGCCATGATCGGCCACGCCGGCACGCCCTGGGAAATGGACTGGTGTTCGGTGTATTCGGCGCGCGCGCTGACCCTGCCGCACTATGTGCACGGCCGCACGCTTTTTGTGGGCGACGCTGCGCACCTGCTGCCCATCTTCGGTGTGCGTGGCGCCAACACCGCGTTTCAAGATGCGCAGTCACTGGGCTGGCATTTGGCCTACGTGATCAAAGACGTTGCGAGCGAAAAGCTGCTGGCCAACTACAGCGCCGAGCGCGTGGGCGCGGCGCGCGAAATCATTGAAGAAGCCGGCAAGAGCACGCGCTTCATGGCGCCGCCCAGCCGGGGCTTCAGGTTGCTGCGCGATGCGGTGTTGTCGCTGTCGCTCACACAGGCGTTCGTGCGGCCGCTGTACCACTGGCGCACCTCGCGGCCGCATGAGTACGCAGGCTCGGCGCTGAACGCCGTGATGGATGACAACGCTGCGTTCACCGCCGGCCCGGGCCATGGCGCACCGCCGGTGAACGTGCGCCTGGCTGAAGATGACTTCTTGCTTGACCACCTTGGCGGCGGTTTTGATCTGCTGTGCTTCAGCACCGGCGCGGCATTGCCGGCTGACGTGCGGCAGGTGATTGCCGATGCGCGCACCCATGGCGTGGCCGTGAAGGTGACCGCCGTTGGTTCGGCGCAGGCGGTTGCCGGCGCCGACGAATGCTTGCCCGATGCCAGCGGCTCGTGCCGGCGCCGCTATGGCGTACCGGCCAGCGGCGCGGCCTACCTGCTGCGGCCTGATCAGCATGTTTGCGCGCGCTGGTTGCAGCTTGATGCGCCGCGACTGAAGGCCGCCCTTCAACACGCGCTGCCGAATTGAAAGTTCCCATGACCAAGCCCGCATTGAGCACCCCCGCACTGGAGGATGTTTACGACACCCTGGCTGCGGCCCTTGACGACGCCGGCCCGGCCAAGGCCGAGCTGTTCCTGGTGAAACTGGCCTTGTTGCAGGCGCAGGCGCTGGGCGACGCAAGCCAGTTCAGGCAATCGGTGCGAGCGGCGTTGGCTGACTTGTGAGCTGACTTGTGAGCTGACTTGTGAGCATCACCCAGTTTGCCTGCAAAGGCGACTGGTTTTTCTATTCATCATCTATTCACTTTTTACCGAGATGGAACTAGACTCCCTGTGAATTCGTTGATTTATTTCTATTCATATGGATGATCCCTATTCCGATCAAGAACGTGCCTTGTCTGTGCTGGCCGCGCGCGGCCTGAGCAAGGCTGCCCAGTTGCAGCAGGCCCTGGGCAAGAGCCAGCCCACGGTGTCGCGCCTGCTCGCTGAATTGAGCAACCGGGTGCTCACGGTGGGGGCTGGCCGCTCCACCCGCTACGGCGTGCCCAAGGCCATCATGGGCCACGCTGCGCAGCAGCCGCTGTGGTGGGTTGATGAAACCGGTGTGCCGCAAGCCCTGGGCCAGCTTGCCTTGTTGCAAGGCGATGTGCTGCATGTGCGCGGCGAGGGCTTCGAAACGATTACCCGCGGCAAACTGCCCTGGTTTTTGGCGCCGTTGCGCGCACAGGGCTTCCTTGGCCGCCTGGTGGCGCAGCGCTTGAGCGCCATGGGCCTGGCCAGCAATCCGGATAGTTGGAGCCTCACCGAAGTCTTGCTCGCCGCCTTGAGCCTGCCTGATTCGCCAGGCGCCATCAGCCTGGGTGAGGCGCTGCCTGCGCCGCCCTTGCCTGAACTGCCTGCGCAGCACATTGAAGCGGCCCTTGAAGAGTTGGCTTTGGGCCAGCGGCAATTTGGCCGAGCAGGTTCATCAGCCGGCGGCGAGCAGCCCAAGTTCCTGGCCCGGCTGCACACGGGTGAACAGGTGCTGGTGAAGTACAGCCCGCCGCGCGGCACACCGTTTGGCGAACGCTGGCACGACCTGCTGTATGCCGAGCACCTGGCCAATGGCGTGCTGGCGCGCCATGGCGTGGCCGTGGCCGCTACGCAGGTGCTGGCCGGGCGCACACGCAGCTATTTGCTGTCGCAGCGCTTTGACCGAATCGGCGCAGCAGGCCGGCGCCACGTGGTGGCCGTGGGTGCCGTGCATGAAGCCTTTGTGCCCGATTCCTACCGCCACTGGGGCGCCACTTGCGCGGCACTGGAACGCCAGGGCCGGCTGGGCGCACCTGCCGCGGCGCAGGCCCAGGCCTTGCTGGACTTTGGCAACTTGATCGGCAACAGCGATATGCACTCGGGCAACCTGAGCCTGGCGGTGCTGCGCGAGCACCTGGCCAAGGGCCGCTTCACGCTGGCGCCGGTGTACGACATGTTGCCCATGCGCTGGCGGCCCGATGCCACGCTGGGTGCCGCGCCTGATTACCAACCCTTTGAGCCCAACCCCGCCGCGCTGGCCAGCGGCGCACGCGAGCCAGCGGCAGTGTTTTGGCGCGAGCTGGCGCATCTGCGCGCCGTGAGCGCGGCGCTGCGCAAGGTGGCGGCGCGAATGAGCGACGTGATGCGTGCGCAGGTTTGAGGGCGAGTGGCCCCGGCCTTTCAGGCCCGCTGCGGCGCCCGCGCCAGCACCTTGCGCCCCAGCACCACCGCGGCCAGCACGGCACCGCCGGCGGCGATGCCCACCGCGGCGTCGGCCAGGGCGGCCAGCAGCCACTGCAACGCCGCGCCAAGCGGTGCGGTGGCAGCGGCAATGGCATGCGCGACCGGCGGCAGCCCATGCACCAGGATGCTGCCGCCCACCAGGAACATGGCGGCCGTGCCGGCCACCGACAGGCCCTTCATCAACCACGGCGCGGCCACCAAGATGCCGCGGCCCAGGCTGGCCCTGGCGCCACCGCGCTGGGCCAGGTGCAGGCCCAGGTCGTCGAGCTTGACGATGGCCGCCACCAGGCCGTAGACCACCACCGTCATCGCCAACGCCACGGCGCACAGCACCGCCACGCGCGTGGTGAATGGCACCGCGGCCACGGTGCCCAGGGTGATGACGATGATCTCGGCCGAGAGCACGAAGTCGGTGCGCACCGCGCCCTTGATCTTGGCGCGCTCGAAGGCCACCAGGTCGAGCTGCGGGTCGGCCACGGCACGCTTCAACTCGGCCTGCGCCGCGGCGTCTTCTTGCGGGCTGTACAGCAGGCGGTGGGCGATTTTCTCGAAGCCTTCGTAGCACAGGTAGGCGCCGCCGATCATCAACAGCGGCGTCACCAACCAGGGCACGAAAGCGCTGATCAACAGCGCCGCCGGCACCAGCACCACCTTGTTCAGCAGCGACCCTTTGGCCACCGCCCACACCACCGGCAACTCGCGCTCGGCCTGCACGCCGGCCACCTGCTGCGCGTTCAGCGCCAGGTCGTCGCCCAGCACGCCGGCGGTCTTCTTGGCTGCCACCTTGCCGAGCACGGCCACGTCGTCCAGGATGGTGGCGATGTCGTCGATCAGGGCAAGCAGGCTGGATGCGGCCATGTTGGCTCTCCTTCAAAGCATGGTTAACAGGTGATCAGGCGCAGGCTGGCCAACACCAGCGCCATGACGGCAGGCCCGTCGGCGCGCAGCGCCACCTGGGCATTGAACGGCCGCTCGGCGCTGTGCTTGAAATCGCACACCGTCATGCCGCGGGTGAAGCGGCCCCGGGTTTCGATGTCCACCCGCGCCGGGCTGAATTCAAACAGATCGGGCGCCGCCAGCCAGGCCGCCACCACCGGGTCGTACAGCGGCATCGGCACGCTGCCGTCGGCACAGCGGATGCGCTGGTAGGCGCCCAGGTAGCCGGCCAGCAGTTGCGAGCGCGGACCGGGCCACTGCTGCACCTGCTGCACATGTGAATCGTTAACCAGCACCTGGCGGCACAGGTTCAGGCCGAACATGCGCAAGGGCAGCCCGGCGTTGAAAACGATCTCGGCGGCCTCGGGGTCGGCGTGGATGTTGAACTCGGCCGCCGGCGTGTGGTTGCCGCGCTCGGTGCTGCCACCCATGAGCACCAACTCGGCGATGCGTGCTGCCGCGGTGGGGTCGCGCTGCAACGCGGTGGCCAGGTTCGTCAGCGGGCCGATGGCCAGCACGGTCACGGGCTGCGCGCTGGCGTGCAGCGCGGCCAGCAGCGCGGCCACGCCATCATCGCCATCCGGCCCGGCCTGCGCCGCAGGCAGAGGCGGCCCGAGCGTGCGCATGCCCTGCGCGCCCAGCACGGCTTGCGCCGTTTCCAGCGGCGCGGCCAGGGGCTGCGCGCAGCCGGCGTGAATGGGCACGTTCAGGTCGAAGAATTCGCGCACGCTCAGCGCATTGGCCAGGGTGTTGGCCAGCGGCGCGTTGCCGGCCACCACGCTCATGCCCAGCCAGCGCAGGCCGGGGTTGGCGGCGAGCATGAGCATGGTCAGGGCGTCGTCGAAGCCGGGGTCGGCGTCGAGCCAGACCGGGCGAGCCGCCAGAGCTTGCGGCCGGCTATTCACGCAGCGACACGGTCTTGAGCAGGGGCAGGAACTGGGCCCGGTCGCGCTCGATGAAGACCACGAACGCCGCGCTCGGCCCGCCGCGCACGACGATGCCGCTTTCGGCCAGCTTGGCGGCCACGGCTTCGGTCTTCAAGACATCATCGACCGCCGCGTTGAGCTGCGCCACGATGGCCGACGGCGTGCCCGCCGGCGCATACAGCCCGGCCCAACTGACCATGTTGAAGCCGGCCAGCCCCGGCGTCTCGGTCACGCTGGGCACCTGCGGCAGCATCGGCAGGCGGGCATCGCCCGTGACCGCCAGCGCCTTCACCGCGCGCGACTGGATGTGCGGCGCGGCCGAAGCGCTGATCAGCATGGCCAGCTCGATCTGCCCACCGGCCACGTCGTTCGCAATCTGCGCCGCGCCGCGGTAGGGGATGTGCACGATGTGCACCTGCGCGCGCTGCTTGATCATTTCAGTGGCCAGGTGGGGAATGGTGCCGATGCCCGATGTGCCATAGCTCAGGCGCGCCGGCTGCTTGCGCGCCAGCGCCAGCAGCTCGCCCAGGTTGGCCGCCGGCACCAAAGGGTGCGCCACCAGCACCATCGGCGCGGTGTTCACCAGGGCCACGGGCACCAGGTCTTTCAGCACATTGAAGCGGTAGGGGTTGGCGCTGGATTCCTGCCCCGGTGCGAAGGGCGAATCGCCGGCCATGAGGAAGGTGTAGCCATCGGGCGCGGCGGCCATCGCCTTTTGAAACCCCACCGCGCCGCCGCCGCCCGTGGCGTTCTCGACCACCACCGTCTGCCCCAGCCGCACGCCCAGGCGCTGGGCGACCAGCCGGGTGGTGGTGTCCAGGCTGCCGCCGGCGCTGAAGGGCACCAGGATGGTGATGCTGCGCGCCTGCGGCCAGGCCGGCTGGGCCTGGGCCTGCGCGCCAACCAGCCCGGCCAGCAAGGCGGCCGGCAGCAGGCGGCGAGCCAGGCCAGCCATGCGGCGCAGGAACGATGCTCGATGATCAACGTTTGATGTCACTTTATGTTTCGCTTTCGTTGGGCGCCAGCTGGGCCAGCAAGGCGTCGAATTCGCCGCCCCATTCTGCGGCCCAGCGTTGGCGCTGGGTGTCGTCGAGCCACGCCCCGGCCAGGCCATTCATCATCAGAGCGCGCAGCTCGGCCGCGCGCAGGCCGAAGTGGCGCAGCATCATGCCCCAGGCCTGCGTGGGCGTGACGTGGTGCAGCGTGGGGTCGTCGGTGTTGGGGTGGATGCGCAGGCCCAGCGCGTGCATGCGCCGAATGGGGTGATCGAGCGCCCAGCGCTCGGGGGCCAGCGTGCGCAGGTAGTGCGAGTTCGTGGGCACCACGGTGAAGACGATGCCGCTTTGCACGCAGCGTGCGGCGAGATCGGGGTTGTCGACAACGGTGTAGCCATGGTCGATGCGGTCGACCTGGAGCCGGTCGATCGCGGTTTGCACGTTCGTCCACGGCAGGCCGAATTCGCCGGCGTGGGCGGTGGTGCGCAGGCCGGCGCGGCGCGCGTCGGCATAGGCGTCGATGAACAACTCCGGCGGAAATTTGTTCTCGCGGTAGTCGATGCCGATGCCCACCACTTCTTCCACTCGGTGGGCGCACACCCACTGCACCATTTCGCGCGCCGCGCCAGGCCCGGCCTCGCGGTCAATGGCCGGCACCAGGCGGGCGATGATGCCGTGCCCGGCCTGGGCATCGCGAATGCCGCGCACGATGGCGTCTTGCGCCGCGCGGTAGCTGATGCCGGTGGCGCGCAGCGTGCCGGTGGGGTTCCAGAAGAATTCGCTGTAGCGCACGCCATGGGCGGCTGCGTCTTCCAGGTATTCAAGCGTGATGCGGTGCAGGTCGGCGGGCGTTTTCAGCAGCCACGCATCCAGCGCGCGCAGCACGCGCAACACCCCCACCGGCTTTTCGCCGCGCGTGTAGAAGGCCTCAATCTCTTCTTCACGCAATGGCGCCCGCTCGCGCCGGGCCAGCGCGCTGAAGGTGGCGCGGCGCACCGTGCCCAGCAGGTGGCAATGCAACTCGGCCTTGGGCAGGCGGCACAGGAACTCGTTCAGGCCGATGCTGGGTGCTGCGGCGGGCATGGCAGTGGCTGTCTCGGTCATGGTGCCAGGGCTGGGCGGCGGGGCGATGAGGAGCCAGTATCGTGCAGCTTTTGTGCCACCTGTTCGAACCAATCCGCGCTGACACGTCACCACCTCGCCATTGGTTTGCTCGCTGCCCTGGCCGGCTGCAGCGGCGGTGGCTATTCCGGTTCCGCTGCGCCGCCTGCCACCTTGCCGGCGGTCGACACGAGCAGCGTGACACAGGCCGACCCCGGCAGCACCCTTCCCGCCAACTGGCACCAGGGCGTGTTCATGCAGATCTACGTTCGCGGCTACAAGGACAGCGACGGCGACGGCAGCGGCGACCTGAAGGGCCTGACCCAAAGCCTGGACTACCTGCACAGCCTGGGCATCAGCGGCATCTGGTTGATGCCCGTGACCAATAGCCAGTACCGTGACCACGGCTACGCGGTGAGCGACTACCGCGACATCGAGCCCGACTACGGCAGCCTGGCCGACATGGACGAGCTGCTGCGCCAGGCGCATGCGCGCGGCATCGGCGTGATCATCGATTACGTCATAAACCACAGCGCGCAGGTGCACCCGGCCTTCGTCAACTCGGCCAGCAGCGAAACCAACGCCTACCGCGACTGGTATGTCTGGCAGGCCAGCCGCCCCACGGGCTGGGCCATCTATGGCGGCGACCCCTGGCGCAGCAGCAGCACCGGCCACTACTACGCGCCGTTCTCGACCCAGATACCCGACTTCAACCTGCGCCAGGCCGACGTGCTGGCCTGGCACCAGCACAACATGCGCTTCTGGCTTAACCGCGGGGTGGATGGGTTCCGTTTCGATGCCGTGGGCAACCTGGTCGAGAACGGCCCCACCGGCTGGGAGGGCCAGCCCGAGAACCACGCCCTCATGGCGGCCACGCGGGCCATGATGAAAGGTTATGCCCAGCGTTACCTGGTGTGCGAAGGGCCGATCGATTCAACCGGCTTTGCCACAAGTTGCGGGGCGGCCTTTGCGTTTGGCCACCAGCACAACATCGTCAACGCCGCCAAGGGCAACAGCGCCGCCGTGGCCGCATTGGCCGGCTACTTCAACAGCGCGCCGGCCAGCATGGCCACGCTGGTGTCCAACCACGACGCCTTTGCCGGCCAGCGCCTGTATGACCAAGTGGCCGGCAACCTCGCCCAATACAAGCTCGCCGCCGCCACCCACCTGCTGCAGCCGGGCACGCCGTTCATCTACTACGGTGAAGAGATCGGCATGGCCGGCGCCGCCAGCCTGACGGGTGACCACAGATTGCGCACGCCCATGAGCTGGGCGGCCGATGCGACGCGAGCCGGCTTCACCAGCGGCACGCTGTTTCGCGCCCTGGCCGCCAACGTGGCCACGAACAACGTGGCGGTGCAAGCGGCCGACCCGGACTCGCTTTTGTCGCACTACAAGGCGCTGATCGCCTTGCGCAAGACCGTGCCCGCGCTGGCGCAAGGCACGTACGACAACGCCGCGGCCAACGGCACCGTGCTCAGCTTCCGGCGCACGCTGGGCGGGCAGCGCGCGGTGGTGGTCATCAACTACGGCACGGCGG
>JAYUQE010000305.1:0-10533 GCA_043756905.1 Burkholderiales bacterium
GCGGCCGGCGCACTCAGTGGCAAGTCGTTGCCGAAGACCATCTTCACGCCGTCGTTCAAGATCAGGATCAGCGCAAAGGTGGCCAGCACCTGGCTCAAGTGGTCGCGCGCATACAGCGTGCGCAGCAGCGTGGCTTCAATCAGCATGCCGAACGCGGCGGTGAGCACCACGGCACCCAGCACGCCTAATACAAACGAGCCGGTGAGCGCCACCATCCAGGCGGCACAGAACGCACCCACCATGTACAGCGAGCCATGGGCCAGGTTGATCATGTCCATCACGCCAAACACCAGCGTCAGGCCGGCAGCCAGCAAGAACAACATCAAACCCAGTTGCAGGCCGTTCAGCGCCTGCTCCAGCAGCAGCACATTCATTTCATGACGCAAGCGCCCGAGTAGGCATCGCCATGGTCTTTCAGGATCGGCTGGTTGAACGATTTGTTGATGAGGCCGCCCTTGCCATCAGACCCGATGGTGCGCACGTAGTAGTTTTGGATCGGGTACTGGTTGGTGTTGAACCTGAACGCGCCGCGCACCGATTCAAACCGCGCCGCCTTCAGCGCCTTGCGCACCGCTTCGCGGTCTTCGAGCTTGCCTTTCACGTCGCGCACGGCGGCGTTGATGAGTTGCGCCGCGTCATAGCCCTGCGCGGCATACACGGTGGGAATGCGCTTGTATTCCTTCTCGAATTCGGCCATGAATTTCTGATTCGCGGCGTTGGTGAAATCGGGCGACCAATGCGCGGTGTTGAACAGGCCCGACATGGCCGCGCCGACCGGGCGGATCACGTCTTGGTCAGCGCTGAAGCCGGGCAGCAGCAGGTTGATGTCCTTGCCCAATCCGGCGCCCACAAACTGCTTGATGAAATTGATGCCCATGCCGCCGGGCAAAAAGATGTACAGCGCCTGCGGCTTGGCGGCGCGAATTTCGGCCAGTTCAGCGGCGTAGTCGAGCTGGCCGAGCTTGGTGTAGTTCTCGCCCACCACCGTGCCCTTGAACATGCGCTTGAAGCCGGCCAGTGAATCCTTGCCCGCCTGGTAGTTGGGCGCCAGCAGGTACACGCTTTTCATCTCGCGCTGGTTGGCGAACTGGCCCGCTGCTTCGTGGTACGCATCATTCGGCCACGAGACGGCATAGAACAAGGGGTGGCAATCCTTGCCGGCCATGGAAGACGGCGCCGCGTTCGGGCTGATGTACAGCGTGTTGTTGTCTAACGCTTCAGGCAAGGCAGCCAGCATGATGTTGCTGAAGACCACGCCGGTCATGAAGTCGACCTTGTCGCGCTTCACATTTTTTTCAAACAACTGCTTGGCCACGTCGGGCTTGAATTGGTCGTCGCTGACGATCACTTCGGCGGGCAGGTTGCCCAGCTTGCCGCCGTTCAGTTTCACGGCCAGCAAGAAGGCGTCGCGGATGTCAACGCCCAGCGCCGCGCTGGGGCCCGAGAGCGTGCTGACGAAGCCGATCTTCACCTTGTCCGCGGCTTGCGTGGCACAAGCGGCAGCCAAGGCCACGATGGTTAACGTTGATTTGAGTGCGACACAGCGCTTCATGGCAGTCCTTGTTAAATCCAGATTTGAATGACGTAGTCGAAGGCGGCCTGGGCGTTGAACAAGTCCACCCGTTGCAGCTTGATCTTCCAGTTGCCGTCGGCGTCGCGCACCAGGCTGTGGCGATAGCTGCCGCCGAAGTGGCGGATCGCGTCGCGCCGCAGCTCCATCATGTGAAAGCGCGAACGCACTTCAACTTGATTGGCCGCAGCGGATTCAATGGCAACGTGACTCACCACATGGTTGGTCAGCCACAGCGGCGCTTGCGACCAGGCATTCGGGTGGCTGACGCGCCCCTTGCGAATCTCCATCATCAGCTTGTCTTCGGCAAAGATCGAAGGCGAGCCTTCCCATTCGGTTTGCTCGGGGCGGGCGGGCATCCAGTAAATGCCATCGTCAGTGAACAGGTCGATCCAGGCTTGCCAGTGCTTGCCGTCCAGCAGCTCGGCTTGCAGGTACAGCAGTTGTTCCACCTCACGCTGCAAGTCAGCGTTGCCCGCCAACAGGCCGCGCTGCGGCACGCTGCCATGCGCGACAACAGCCGCACGCGGCGAGTGGCTGGGCTCGATCGCCTGCGCACCGGTGGCCGCACCGGCCACGTTGCCGCTTATCACCACGTCTTGCGCCAGCTGGCTCAGTAAATGGCCCATGTCGGGGCCGGCTGAAGGAATGGGTTGCGCCGTTTCTTGTGTCATCACGCCCCCGCCTGCATGTAGCGCTGCCAGGCCGCGAACTGGTTGCGCATCACCACTTCAGACGTGCCATGGTTGGAATGGCTCACGCCTTTTTCATCCACGCGGTCGTCACCGAAGTAGCGGTGAAAGCTCACCCAATCGCCGCCGTTGGATGTGAGGCCCCATTGCGCCTTGGTCCAGTTTTCCAGGTCGTCGGCATTGATCATGGTGGCCGGCGAATTCACCAGGTTGAAGTACCACAGGCTGCGCCGGTAGATGGCCTCGGGCGCGCCCTTCAGGCGGAAGTGCCAGATTTCTGAAAGAGTCTTGTCAGGCGAGATCGGCCGCAGGCAACGCAGTTGCTGCAAAGGTGATTGCACCGAGAGGTACGGGTACACCAACACATGGTGAATGCTGCGCGAAAGATATTCCTCGGCCTTGCTTTCACCATAAGCCGCCTTGAGTTGCGCCTCGTGTTCCAGCGTGTCAGCGTCTTGCGGGCGCAGGCCCATGTAGGCCTTCAAGATGCCGTGGCCTTGCGGGTAATTGATGGTCTGCACGCTGTCCCACTGCTCGAAGCTCGACGCGAAGGTGGACAGGTAGTGGTAGTACAACGGCGCCTTGCCGTTCTGTTCTTTCAAGCGCCGCTCGACGCGACCCGCGGCGATGCCGGTGGACTGGTGCGTCACCGACGGGTGCAGCGCATCGAGCTGGTTTTCCATGAAGAACTTCCAGTTCGATTGCTGCACCACGCGGTGGCAAATGGGTACGACTTCCACCTCGCCCACGGGCGAGCGATCACACATGTCGTCGAACGCGATCTTGGCGTCGCCCAGGAATTCAAGCAGCGACGGGCCGTCGGCGGCCAGGCTGGCGAAGACGAAGCCGCGGTAGCTGTCTACGCGCGCGGCGGCCTTCATGTTGCAGTCGGGGTTGCTGCGGTCCATGCGCGTGCCTTCATAGCCCTTGGCCAGCGGAATGGCGCGCACCTTGCCGTCGAGATGAAAACTCCAGGCGTGGTACGAGCACACGAATGACGCCCCGGTGTTGCCCTGCAAATTGCCCACCACTTGCACGCCGCGGTGCGGGCAGCGGTTATGCAGCACGTTGATGCCGCCATCAGCGCCGCGCACCATGATCATGGGCTGGCGGCCGATGGTCACGGCGGCATAGTCGCCTGCTTCAGGCACTTGCGAGGCGTGGCCGCAATAGACCCAGGCGCGCTCGAAGATGTGGCTCATCTCCTGGTCGAAAATGTGCTGGTCGGTGTAGACGCGCTTGTGCACGCGGTCGGGTTCCACCAGGGCTTGAATATCCATTGCCATTTCCTGTGTCGGGTCGCGTTCACAAACCATGCAACAACCGTACCCGAAGGCCTGGCCAATGAGTATCCGCGCCAGCCCTTAGCCGGGTGGCACACCAAGCTGCTACGCTGGACTCTGCATGTTCACACCACCCCCCCGCTACGAACGCCCGGCTTGCCTGAATGAAGCCGCCGCCTTGCTGGCCCAGGGCGGCTTGCGCATGCTGGCCGGCGGCACCGATGTCTACGCCGCGCGCGTGGGCCTGGCGCCGCCCGCGGCGGTGCTGGACTTGAGCGCGGTGCCAGAGCTGCGTGGCATCAGCCAGCTAGACGGCGGCTGGTGGTTCGGCGCCACCACCTCTTGGGCCGACGTGCTACGTGCACCGCTGCCGCCGCAGTTCAATGCCCTGAAGCAAGCCGCAGGTGAAGTGGGCGGCGTGCAGGTGCAGAACATGGGCACCTTGGGCGGCAACCTGTGCAACGCATCGCCCGCGGCCGACGGCACGCCGGTGTGGCTGGCGCTGGATGCGCAAGTTGAACTGCACAGCCAGCGCGGCACGCGCCGCATGAGCGTGGCGCAATTCGTGACCGGGCCAAGGCACGTGGCGCTGGCGCGCGACGAGCTGCTCAGCGGCATCTGGGTGCCGCAAGGCAGCACGCGGGCGCGCTCGCATTTCAGCAAGCTGGGGGCGCGGCGCTACCTGGTCATCTCCATCGCCATGGTGGCCGCGGCGGTGGATGTGGATGTCGACGGCCGCATCGAATCCATCGCCGTGGCCGTGGGCGCGTGTTCGGCGGTGGCGCAACGATTGATTGAACTGGAAGACCGGCTGCGCGGCCGGCCGGTGTCGGCGCTGGCCCAGGTGGAGGTGCAGGCACGTGACCTGAGCTGCCTGAACCCGATTGACGATGTGCGCGCCAGCGCGACGTATCGCCGTGATGCGGTGCGAACCCTGGTTCAGCGCGCCTTGGCGGAATTGGCGCCGTCGCCGCAGGGGCCCGCATGAACGCACCCGAGCCTGTTGCTACCCCTGCGGCGCCCCCCGTAGCCACCCCATTGCTTCGCCTGAACGTGAATGGCGCCGTGCTGCACGTGGCCGCCGCCCCGGCGCAGCGCCTGTCCACCCTGCTGCGCGATGAGTTGAAACTCACCGGCACCAAAGTCGGCTGCCATGCCGGCGACTGTGGCGCCTGCACCGTGCTGTTAGACGACCAGGCCGTGTGCGCGTGCCTGGTGGCCGCGGGCCAGTGCGCGGGCCGGCGCATCACCACAGTGGAAGGCCTGGCCGCGGCCGATGGCACGCTGTCGCGCCTGCAGCAGGCCTTCAGGTGCGTTGGCGCGGCGCAATGCGGCATCTGCACGCCGGGCATGTTGATGAGCGCGCAGGCCTTGCTGCAACACACGGCGCAGCCCACCGAAGCGCAGGTGCAAGACGCCCTGGCCGGCGTGCTGTGCCGCTGCACCGGCTACCGCTTGATCATCGACGCGGTATTGCTGGCCGCCGGCACGCAAACCATCACGTTCGAAGCACCCGCCGCTGGCCAGGCCGTGGGCGCACGGCTGCCGCGGCTGGACGCTGACCCCAAGTTGCGCGGCACTGAAACCTTCGGCGCCGACACCCTGCCCACACGCTGGGCGCAGGGCGGCGTGAGCCTGCGCATCATTCGCTCGCCGCACGCGCATGCGCGCTTCACGCTGGGTGATGTGGCCGGCTTCCAGCGCCGCCACCCCGGCGTGCTGGCGGTGCTCAGCGCCGCCGATGTGCCGAACAACGCCTTCGCCATCTTCGCCAATTTGCGTGACCAGCCGGTGCTGGCCGCAGGCCTGGTGCGCTTTGCCGGCGATGCCGTGCTGACCCTGGCCGGTGATGAGCAAGCCTTGCTGGCGCTGGATGAGCGCGAACTGCCCATTCAATACGAACGGCTGGCCGCCCTGGCCGACATGGATCAAGCCCTGGCGGTGCAGGAGCCGGCCAGTGCCGGGGGCGCGCAGCCCATCCACGCCGCCTTTGCCGACAACGTGCTGTGTCGCGGCCGCGTGGTTCGAGGCCAGGTCGGGCCCGCACTGGCGCAAGCGGCACACCGCCGCGACGCCCACTTCGAAACCCGCGCCGTTGAGCACGCCTACATCGAGCCCGAAGCCGGCTGGGCCGAGCTATTAACCGACTCCGACCCGCCGCGCCTGCGCGTGTTCGCCTGCACGCAAACGCCGTACATGGATCGCGACGAGCTGGCGCACATCCTGGGCTGGCCGTCGCAGCGCATTCACATCGTGCCCTCGGCCATCGGCGGCGGCTTTGGCGGCAAGCTCGATCTGTCGGTGCAGCCTTTGCTGGCCATTGCGGCCTGGAAACTCAAGCGGCCGGTGCGGCTGGTGTACGAGCGGCCGGAGTCGATGCGCTCGTCCACCAAGCGCCACCCGGCGCGCATGCGCGCGGCGGCGGCGTGTGATGCGCAAGGCAGGCTCACGGCGTTCGACTTTCATGGCGACTTCAACACCGGCGCCTATTCCAGCTGGGGCCCAACGGTGGCCAACCGCGTGCCCATTCACGCCTGCGGGCCTTACCGCGTGCCGCATGTGCGCGCGCTCACCCGCGCGGTGTTCACGCATGGCAGCGTGGGCGGAGCGTTCCGCGGGTTCGGCGTGCCGCAGGCCACGCTGTTGGGCGAGCTGCTGATGGACGAATTGGCCGCGGCCAGCGGCGCTGACGCGCTGGAGTTCCGCCACCGCAACGCCTTGCGCGCCGGCGACCACACAGCCACTGGCCAGTTGCTGCACGCCAGCGTGGGCATGCAAGCCTGCCTGGCGGCGCTGCGGCCGGCCTGGGCACAGGCCTTGGCGCAGTGCAAACAACACAATGCACAGGACACTGTGCGATCCCGGTCGATCAAACGCGGCGCCGGCATCGCCTGCATGTGGTACGGCATCGGCAACACCGTGATCGCCAACCCCAGCACGATGCGTGGCAGCTTGCGCCTGAACGCCGATGCCAACGCCGAACTGTTCCTCTACAACGGCGCGCAGGAAATCGGCCAGGGCACGGCGACCATCCTGCCGCAAATCTTTGCCGATGCCGTGGGCTTGCCTGTGGCCAGCGTGGCGCAGGTGATGGGCGACACCGATCTCACCGCTGACGCCGGCAAGTCATCGGCCTCGCGGCAGACCTTCGTATCCGGCCAGGCCGCGCGGCTGGCCGGGCTGGACTTGCGCGCCCAGTTACTGGCTGCGTTAGGCGTGGCTGAACCCGCCAGCCTGCGCCTGGAAGGCTCGGCCCTGTTCGCGCAGGCCGGTGGCCTTAACGTTTGCCTTAACCTGGCTGGCCTGCCGCGGCAAACCAACGGCGACGCCTTCACCGGCCGCGGCCACTTCGACCCGCCCACCGTGGCGCTGGATGCCGACGGCCAGGGCGTGCCCTATGCCACCTACGCCTTTGCGGCGCAGATCGCTGAAGTGGAAGTGGATATCGAACTCGGCACCGTGAAGCTGCTGCACATTCACGCCGCGCATGACGTGGGCCGCGCCATCAACCCCACGCTGGTGGAAGGGCAGATTCACGGCGGCATTGCCCAAGGCATCGGCATGGCCTTGATGGAGGAGTATGTCAACGGCCGCACCGACAACCTGCACGACTACCTCATCCCCACCGTGGGCGACGTGCCGCCCATCACCGTGCATTTGATCGAAGACCCTGAGCCGCTCGGCCCCTGGGGCGCCAAGGGCGTGGGCGAGCCGGCCCTGGTGGCCACCGCCCCGGCCATATTGGCTGCCATTCGCCAGGCCACGGGCGTGAAGCTGCATGAGGTGCCGGTGACGCCTGCGCGGCTGCGTGCGGCGCTGCTGGAGTTGAAGTGACATCGCCCGACCTGCGCGGCGATGGCCAGCCCAACGTGCTGGCGCATTCCAAAGCGCCCGAACGGATGGCCGCCGACAAAGTGCGCTGCGAAGCCTGCCCGGTGCTGTGCCAGATCAGCCCGGGCAAGCTCGGCGCCTGCGACCGCTATGGCAATGTAGACGGCAAGCTGGTGCGCACCGATGTCGTTCAGCTCTTGCGCCGGCCCGATATGGCCGTGGTGGAAAACGAAGCGGCCAGCATTGGCTGGAATGGATCGTTGATCGACGACGCCCCGGTCTTCGTCACCGGCCACGGCGCCACCACCACCTACCCCGATTACAAGCCCGCGCCCTTCATCATCGCCAGCCAACACGCGGGAGTTGACCTGGTGACCGTGGTCACCGAGGGCATCTTCAGCTATTGCAGTTTCAAGGTGAAGATCGACACCGACCGCTACCTCGGCCCGCAGCAGGCCAGCGTGCGCCACCAGGGCGAGGTGGTGGGGCACGTGAGCACCATCGAATACGGCTCGCAGTTCCTGGCCCTGGGCGGCGTGCACCACCTCACCGGTGGCAGCAAGCGCGAAGGCCGCATCAACTGCGAGCTGATGATGGCGTTGGGCAACCAGCAGGCGGTGGCATTGCAGATCGACGGCGGTGCCGAACTGGTGGTTCAGGCCGGCCGCGCACCCGTGGTTAACGGTACAGAAGAGCAGCGCATGCGCGTGGGCTGCGGCTCAGCCACCATCGGCATCTTCGCGCCGCAATGGGCCGGGCAGGTGGATGAGGTCGTGGTGGTCGACGACCACATCACCGGCGTGCTCAGCGAACACCAGGCCGGCAAGTGCCTGAGCATCCCGCCCAGCGGCATCCGCCTGCGCGGGCGCAAGAGCACGCCAGGGCGTTACTTCCAGGTGGCGCAGCCGGGCGCGGGCTGGGGCGGCACCGACATCACCGAGCCGCTTTCGATCATCGAAGAATGGGACGTGCGTTTCGCCAGGCCCGGCATGCGGCTGTTGATGGTGAGCACCACCGGCGAAGACAGCGCCTGGTTTGTGCTTGATGAGAAGTTAACCCCGCAACCCGCCGACATGCCCGCTGCCGTGCGCAGCGTGGTGGCGCGCATTGGCGAGAACTGCGAACCCTCGCTGTGCAGCGTGCTCTATGTCGCCGGCGCCGGCGGCTCGCTGCGTGCCGGCGTCACCAGCAACCCGGTGCTGCTCACACGCGCCATCAAGCAAGCGCTGGTCAACGTCACCTGCGGCGGCGCGCCGGTGTACCTGTGGCCGGGTGGCGGCATCACCTTGATGGTGGATGTGGCGCGCATGCCGGCCAACAGCTTTGGCAGCGTGCCCACGCCGGCCATCGTCTCGCCGATCGAATTCACGCTGCGGCTGAGTGACTACGAACGCCTGGGCGGGCACATGGGCCGCGTGCGCCGGCTCGATGAATTCCTGGCCAATGAGCCGCACAAACTTCTTGATGCGCTGGCGGGCAACCCTTGGCCGTTGGCGGGTTTGGATCCCTGAGCCCGCCCGGCCGCCCGCCCGCCCGAAAGGCTCACACCGAAGTGCATAGCACCAAGGCCCGCCAATGACCGGCCCCACGCGGCAGGCGCTGGAAGGCGGGCGCTGGTTCTTGCAGCACGGCCCCATCAACTGCATCGTCTTCGCCGAGGGTGAGCCCGCGGCCGTGGCAGCGGCCCATGAAGCCGCCTGGCAACGCTTTGCCACGGTGTTAACGGAACTGGTGAGCGAGTTGCCGTTGCTCAAACAAGACCTGCACGCCCACGGCGTCCCGCCCGTGCAAGGCCGCATCGCCCAGGTCATGGTGGCGGCCTGCCTGCCGCACGCCGCCAGCGCCTTCATCACCCCCATGGCCGCCGTGGCCGGCGCCGTGGCCGATGAGTTGCTGCGCCACCTGGCCGCACCGGGCATCAGCCGCGCCTACGTGAACAACGGCGGCGACATCGCCTTGCATTTAAGCGAAGGCATGCAATGGGACATCGGCCTCATCGCCGGCCTGCAAGCCACGCGCAGCGGCCACTTCAGCGTGCAGTTTGAAGATGCGGTGCGCGGCGTGGCCACCTCAGGCTGGCGCGGGCGCAGCTTTTCATTCGGCATTGCCGACGCCGTGACCGTGCTGGCCGCCACCGCCGCCCAGGCCGACGCCGCCGCCACGCTGGTGGCCAATGCGGTGGATGTGGGCGATGCGCGCATCCAGCGCCGGCCGGCGTGCGAGCTGAAGGACGACAGCGATTTGGGGCAGCGGCGGGTCACCACCGCCGTGCCGGTGCTGGCGCCAGCCCAGGTGGCTGCCGCGCTGGCCGCGGGCGCGCAATGCGCTACGGGCATGCGCCAGCAGGGGTTGTTGAGCGCGGCGGTGATCAGCTTGCAGGGCATGGCGCGAGTGGTTGAGCCGGCAACAGTGATGGGGCACTGCTGAGCCTGAATGCACTCAGCCGCAGGTCACCGCCCATGCTGATCAGCTTGACGCCGCCAGCGTGCTAGCATTTTATGCAGGCAAGATAAACTCATCATTGAAGTCATGACCAACC
The DNA here is from genome assembly GCA_043756905.1 of Burkholderiales bacterium. Classification (GTDB taxonomy): domain Bacteria; phylum Pseudomonadota; class Gammaproteobacteria; order Burkholderiales; family Burkholderiaceae_C; genus Rubrivivax. The sequence continues at coordinate 9,916 of JAYUQE010000305.1, forward strand.
TCAGCATTCGCGGCCTCGACGACAAGGCGCTGGCCGCACTCAAGAAGCGCGCGGCCAAGGAAGACGCCAGCGTCAACTCGCTGGTGGTGCGGCTGATCGAACAAGGGCTGGGGCTGCGGCGCGCCAAGCCGGCCCTGACGCGGCACGATGACCTCGACGCGCTGGCCGGAAGTTGGCGCAAGAGCGACGCCGCCGAATTCGAACGCGCGACGGCAGCGTTCAGCAAGCTCGACGCCCAACTCTGGAAGTAGGCGATGCGCCCGATCCTGCTCGACACCAACGCCTACACCGCCTTCATGCTTGGCGCGACCCCGGTGGTTGAAGTGCTGGCGCACGCTGAACGCATCGTCCTGAACAGCATCGTGCTGGGCGAGTTGCTCGGTGGCTTTGCGGCGGGGTCGCGTGAGGCGCGGAACCGTGCGGAACTGGCGCGCTTCCTGGACTCGGCACGTGTCGAAGTCGTGCCCATCACGGTGCACACGGCCGACAGCTATGCGCTCGTTTACTTGAGCCTGCGGCGCAAAGGCCAGCCGATCCCGACCAACGACTTGTGGATCGCCGCCAGCGCGCTCGAACATGGCGCCGCGCTGCTCACACGCGACGCGCACTTTGCCCAGA